>DAINBW010000196.1:0-5827 GCA_036732745.1 Spirochaetales bacterium
GCGGGCCGGCGCGGAGCTCCCGGCCGAGGCCGGCGGCGCGGGCGCTCGCGACACATTCCTCGAAGATGGCGGGCAGGCGCTCCTTGGCCTCGCGGCCGTAGAAGCGCTCGATGGCGGCCCGGAGCGCCGCCCCGTCGCCCGGGTCGGGCGTCTCCGCGACCAGGAGGCCGGCGGCGCGGCGCGCGCGCGCGGCGCGGCGGGAGGGCCTGAGCTCGAGGCGCAGGCTTTCGCCCCAGAGGGGAAACGATTCGCCCTCGACGTAGCGCGGGCCGGCGCGCAGGGCCTCGGCGCCGCCCCGCCGGGCGAGCTGCTTCTCGATCCAGGCGCGCTTGCGGCGGACGAAGGCGCGGAGCTCGGCCTCGCTCGCCTCGCGCGGCGCGCGGAGCCTGAGTCCGAAAACGGGCCCCACCTGGAGGGACAGGCTTCGCCGCGCGCTCCTCACGAGCTCGAACTCGAGTCCGTCCACCACCAGCGCGCCCATGCCGCCTCCCTCGCCCTCGGGTTGAGCAATCAGCCCTCCTCCGTATAGTATCGAAGTCCGAGACACGACGCCATCGGTATCAAGGAGAAATCATGGACACGAAGTCCCTCGACACGATCGCCCTCTCCGTGAGGAGCCTCTCCATGGACGCCGTCCAGGAAGCCAACTCCGGCCACCCCGGCCTGCCCCTGGGCTGCGCCGAGCTCGGCGCCTTCCTTTACGGCGAGGCGATGAAACACGATCCCGCGGCTCCCGCCTGGCTCGACCGCGACCGCTTCGTCCTTTCCGCCGGCCACGGCTCCATGTTCATCTACTCCCTCCTCCACCTCGCGGGCTACGCGCTCTCCCTCGACGACGTGAAGCGCTTCCGCAAGCTCGGCAGCCCCTGCGCCGGCCACCCCGAATACGGCATGGTCCCCGGCGTGGAGACGACCACCGGCCCCCTCGGGCAGGGCGTCGCCAACGCGGTCGGCATGGCCGTCGCCGAGGCCATGCTCGCGGCCCGCTTCAACACCGCCAAGCGCCGGATCTTCGACCACTACACCTACGTCCTCGCGGGCGACGGCTGCCTCATGGAGGGCGTCTCCGCGGAGGCCTCCTCCCTCGCCGGCCACCTCGGGCTCGGCAAGCTCGTCGTCTTCTACGACTCGAACCAGATCACGATCGACGGCGGCACCGGCCTCGCCTTCGGCGAGGACGTGGGCAAGCGCTACGAGGCCTACGGCTGGAAGGTCCTGAAGGGAAGCATGTACGACCTCCCCGGCCTCGAGCGCCTCCTGGCCGAGGCCAAGGCCGACACGGCCAGGCCCAAGCTCGTCATCCTCCAGAGCACGATCGGCAAGGGCGCCCCGACCAAGCAGGGCACCGCCGGCGTCCACGGCGCCCCCCTGGGCCCCGAGGAGATCTCCAAGGCCAAGGCCGGGCTCGGCATCCCCGAGGGCAAGTTCTGGGTCGCCCCGGAGGCATACGCCTATTTCGAGCGGCGCCGCGCCGGGCTCGCCAAGGTCCGCGCCGCCTGGGAGACCGAGTTCGCCGCCTGGAAAAAGGAAGAGCCCACCCTCGCCGCCGAGCTCGAGGCCCTGCTCGCCGGCAAGGCGACGAAGCCCCTCGACCTTCCCGCCTTCCCCAAGGGCGACAAGGTCGCCACGCGCAACGCCTCCGGCAAGACCCTCGCGGCCGTCGCCGCCGCCTTCCCCGGCCTCGTCGGCGGCTCCGCCGACCTCACCGGCCCGAACGTCACCCAGATCCCGGGCGGCGTCTTCTCCGCGGCCGACCGCAAGGGCCGCATGATCCACTTCGGCGTCCGCGAGCACGGCATGGCCGCCATCGCGAACGGCCTGGCCCTTCACGGCCTCACGCCCTTCGTCGCGACCTTCCTCTCCTTCGTCGACTACCTCAGGCCTTCGCTCCGCCTCGCGGCCCTGATGAAGCTGCCCGTCGTCTACGTGATGACCCACGACTCGGTCTTCATCGGCGAGGACGGCCCGACCCACCAGCCCATCGAGCAGATGGCGAGCGTCCGGGCCATCCCGAACGTCCTCCTCCTCCGGCCCGCCGACGCCGAGGAGACGGCCGTCGCCTGGCGCATGGCGATGGAGCGCCGCGACGGGCCCACCGTCCTCTGCCTCTCCCGCCAGAACCTCGCGGTCTTCGAGAAGGACGATCCCGAGTGGGCCCTCACGATGGCCCTCGGCGCCTATGTCGTGCGGAACTCCTCCTCGGCGCCGGAGACCGTCGTCGTCGCGACGGGCAGCGAGGTCGGCCTCGCCCTCCAGGCCCTCGAGCTCGTCCGCAAGGAAGGCGCCTGCGACGGCGTCCGCGTCCTGTCCATGCCGAGCCGCGAGCTCTTCCTCGCGGCGCCGGCCCCCGTCCGCGAGGCCCTCATCCCCGCGGGCGCCCGCGTCATCGTGGCCGAGGCCGGCGTGTCCATGGGCTGGGAGCGCCTCGCCAAGAGCGAGGACATCCTCTCCATCGACCGCTTCGGCGAGTCCGGCCCCGGCGACGAGGTCGCGAAGCACCTCGGCCTGACGGCCGAGCGCCTCGCCGCGATGATCAAGCGCTAGGCCCCATTTTTCGCCCGGCGCCCGAAAGCAAAGCCGCCCCGCCCGAAAACGGGCCGGGGCGGCTTTTTTGTCTTCCCGCGCCGTCGCGGACATGGCCGGCCAGGCCGGCCGGAACGCCGGACTAGTTCCCCGTCATGATCCGCAGCACCTCGAGGTCGGTGCCCCGCATGCCGACGCCGCCCATGCGGCCGACGCTCGCGATCGTGCCCTCGACCCCGCCCATCACGAGCCCCTCGCCCTCGCCGAAGACCTTGCCTTCGGCGGAAAGGTGGTGGGCCATGATGGCCGCGTCGACGGCGGAGGCGATCTTGGCGGCGCAGGAGGGCTTGGCGCCGTCGCAGACCATGCCGCCGATGTTGGCGATCGTGTTGATCACCGTGCGCGAGATCGCCTCGTAGTCGCCGCCGGAGAGATAGGTGATGGCGGCGCCCGCTCCGCAGGCGGCGCTGACCGCCCCGCAGTAGGCGGAGAGCCTGCCGATGGTGGTCTTCTGGTGGATCGAGACGAGGTTCGACAGGACCAGGGCGCGGTACAGCCGCTCCTCCGGAACGCCGTATTCCCGCGCGTACTCGATGACGGGAAGGGAGACGGTCATGCCCTGGTTCCCCGAACCGGAGTTGATGACGACGGGCAGGGCGCAGCCGCTCATCCGCGCGTCGGAACCGGCCGCCGCCCGGGCCTTGGCGCGCGTCCGCACGTCGGAGCCGAAGCACTTGAGGAGGGTCTTGCCGATGTCGGCGCCGTAGGGCCGGCCAAGGCCCTCGTCGGAGATGGCGCCGTTCATCCGGACCTGGCCGGCGAGCAGTTCGCCGACATCCTCCATCCGGACGCTTTCGGCGAACTCGAGGATATCCCGCACCTTGAGCAGGCTCCGGTCCGGCGAGGCGCCGGGCTTGGCGTCGCGGGTCGCAACGTGGGCGCCGCCCTCGAAGAGGACGACGCCGTTCCGGACGACGCGGCGGATGTTCGTGTGCGTGCCGGAAATGAGGACCTCCGCCGCGTCGCCGCCCGCGCGGGCCCTGACCTCGATATGGAGGCCTTCGACGCCCTCGGCCAGGCTCACGGCGCAGAAACCGGCGTCGAGGAGGCGCCTTGTCTCGGCCCGGTCGGCCTCGCCCATGGCCTCGAGCGCCTCGAGCCCGCGGTCGGGCCTGCCGCCGACGACGCCGGCGATGGCCGCGGCGTCGACACCCTTGAGGCCGCCGGTGTTCGGCACGGTGACGCCCTTCACGTTCTTGATGATGTTGCCGCTGCAGCGGACCTCGAGCCGCTCGGGCATGGTTCCGAGGGCCTCGCGCGCCTTTGCGGCCGCGTAGGCGACGGCGATCGGCTCGGTGCATCCGAGGGCGGGGACAAGTTCGCTCCGGAGGATCGCGAGGTAGGCCTCGTACCGTTCCGGTCGCGTCACGGGCGCGCCTCCCGGGCGGCGACCGCCCCCCGACACCCGGCGTTTTCCGATCCGGCCGAACCCGCCCGGACACCTTGACGACAACAGCCCATCGCTCCCCCTCGAAGCGCCGATTATACCAGCGAAGCGCCCCCTCCGTAAGGAGGAAAATCGCTCGCGGCGGAGCCGCGCTAAGGCTATACTCGAGCGGGGGCCTCAACCGGACCTGGCGGAGCCCCCGGGAGGACGCCACGCTGAACCGCTTCATCGGCCTCATCGACTCCGGGCGCGTCGGCGACGAGGCGGCGCTCAAGCGCGCCTACCGCCTCCTGGCCAAGCGAGTCCACCCCGACCTGGCGGCGGGACCGTCGGCGGGGACGGCGGGACCGTCGGGCGGACCGGGAGCCGAAGGCCTGCCCTCTTCCGACGAGGCGGCGGCCCGCCGTTTTGTCGCGATCCGCGCTGAATACGAAGAAGCCCGCGCCTACCTCGCCGGCCTAAGGCCGTCGGCCGCCGCCACGGACGCGCCCGCGAGCCGGGGCGCCGCCGCGACTTCCGCCCCGGCGGCCGCGACGCCCGCCCCGGCGGCGGCGACGAAGACCGAGGCGCCGACGCTCCGCTTCGAGCGCCGCGCCTTCTACGAAAGCCTGGAGGACCTCCTCGGCCGCGGCTTTCCACACCGGCCCCTCGCCGCCGGTCCGGGCCGGCGCTACGACGCCTCGCGCGGGCGCTTTCTCGGCCTCCTCGCCGGACGCGACGAGGTCTATCCGGAAGAGCGGGCGGCCCGGGCCTTCCTCGCCTTCGAGGCGGCCTACGCGGCGCTCCCCCTCGGCGCGGGCTTCCGCGACGCCGGGCGCCGCCCCAACCGGATCCTCTATTATTTCCTCTCGAACATCCTCGGCTACCACCGCATGGGCTTCAAACATCTCGCCGTGATCGCCCGGAGCCTCGCGGCGGAGGCGCGGGGAGAGGCCGCCCTTCGGGCGGGCCCGGCGCGGGTCGACACGCCGCGGGTCGAGCCGGCCCGCGAGGACGCCGGCGGCTCCCTTCCCTTTGTCGAGCTCCTCGTCGCCGACCTTGCGCGGGGACCCGCCGCCCTCGACTAGCCCGGGCAGGGGCGGACACGGCAGACAAGTTTCCGCCGCGGCGCTATAGTTGCGGTGATGGACACGGAAACGGCGCAACCCGCCGAGGAACGGCTCGACTCGGCCTTCCTGGAGCGCTTCAAGCTCCTCGACCAATCGGGAGCGCTCGAGGATCTCGCCAAGCTCCGCAAGGAAAACCGGGAGCTCGACGCCCTCGCCACCGACGCGGCCAGCCTTTTCGTGCTCTCCAGCATCGACGCGATGATCGAATTCGTCATCGCCCGCCTCGTCGAGCGTTTCGTGCCCTCCAACCTGTTGTTCCTCATCGAGAATCCCCGCGACCGGCGGCTGCGGCAATACCGCTACCGCGGCGTCGAGCGGGTCGAGGAGGACTTTCCCCGGGAGGCCTACGCGGCCCTGCGTCGGCGCTTCCAGGCCCTGCCCTTCATGGCCGCCTTCCGCGAGCTCGCCGCGGAGGACGCCATGGCTCCCTTCGCCGGGGCGGCGGCTTCCCTGGAACCCGAACTCGTCCTCCCCATGCGCGGCATCGAGGGGCTCTTCGGGGCGGTGATCCTCGGCGGCAAGATCGTCGGCGGGGAGTACTCGGAGCTCGAACGCATGTACGTCGACCGGATCGTCCGCTTCCTTTCGATCGGCATCCAAAACGGCCTGCACTACGAAAGCGCGATCACGGATCCCAAGACCGGCCTCTACAACCACCCGCACTTCATGCGGCGGCTCGAGGAGGAGCGGTCGAGGGCGGCGCGGCACGGCATCCGCTCCGGCGTCGTCATGCTCGACGTGGACCGCT
>DAINBW010000197.1:0-5820 GCA_036732745.1 Spirochaetales bacterium
CGGCGAGATCGGCCTCGACTACCTCTGGGCGCGCGACACGCCCAAGGCCGCGCAACGCGCGGTCTTCGAGCGGCTCGCGGGAAGGTCGGCGGAGCTTGGCCGCTACTGCGTCGTCCACACGAAGGCGGCCGAGGCGGAAGTCCTGGAGACGCTCCGCGCCGTCCGCGCGACCCGGGTGGTGATCCACTGGTATTCGGGGCCCATGGGCACGCTCCGCCGCATGATCGACGAGGGTTACTACTTCACCTTCGGCTGCTCGCTCCGCCGCTGGCCCATGAGCCGCGACGCCGCCCGGCGCGTGCCGGCCGAGCGCCTTCTCGTGGAGACGGACAATCCGGTCGGCGAGCCCTGGCTCGGCGGCGCGCGGACCGACATCGGCCTAGCGGAGCGCGCGGTCCGCGACCTGGCGCGCGCGCGCGGCGAGGAGCCCGAAGAGCTGCGCGCCCGGGTCTACCGCAACTCGATGCGGATCTTTCGGGAATCGGGCATCGCCTGAAGTCCGCGCCGCCGCGCGCGGCGGTGCCCCGCGCCGGAGCGGCGCCCCGCGACGATGCGCGGGCCGCCGCAGGGCCGACGCCCGAGCTCGGCTGGCGCCGCCTGGCGCCCGGGCGCGGCTTGGCGCCGCCTAGCGCCGGAGCGCGGCCTCCAGGCGGTCGATCGCCTCGGCGAGGGTGGCGCGGGGGCAGCCGAGGTTGAGCCTCACCCAGCCGGCGCCGCCCGTGCCGAAGCGCGAGCCTTCGTCGAGCCAAAGCTTGGCCTTCTCGAGGAGGAATGCGTGGAGGCCCCCCTCGAAGCGGGCCTTCCGGAAATCGATCCAGGCGAGGAAGCTCCCCTCCATCGGCGCCATCGCGAGCTCGGGAAGGCGCTTCGCGAGCTCGGCGCGGAGGAAGGCCTCGTTGCCCGCGACATAGTCGAGGAGCTCGTCCAGCCAGGGGCCGCCCTCGCGATAGGCGGCCTCGGCGGCCGCCGCGCCGAAGACGTTCGGGCTCTTGAGCCCGAAGCGGTCCTCCTCGGCGTCGAAGCGCCGGCGGAGCTCCGGATCGGGGATCACGACGTAGGAAGTCTGCAGCCCCGCGATGTTGAAGGTCTTGCTCGGGGCGTGGAAGCTGACGAGGCGGCCGCCCAGGGCCTCGGCGAAGGCCAGGGCGGGAACGTGCCGGCGCGGCGGGCGCACGAGGTCGGAATGGATCTCGTCCGAAACGAGGAGGAGGCCCCGGCGCCGGACGATGTCGACCAGGCGCTCGAGCTCCCCGCGGGTCCAGACGCGGCCGACGGGATTGTGCGGAGAGCAGAGGATGAGCGCCTTCGCGCCCTCGGCCTTGCGCTCAAGGTCCTCGAAGTCGATTTCCCAGCGGCCGTCCCGGCAGGCGAGGGGATTCTCGACGACGCGGCGTCCGTTCCGCTCGATGACCTGCCGGAAGGGAAAGTAGACCGGCGGCTGGATGACGACCCCGTCGCCGGGTTCGGTCAGGGCGTCGACCGCGAAGGAGAGTCCCGGCACGATGCCCGGCGAGAAGAGGACCGTTTCGCGTTCGACGCGTTGGCCGTGGCGGGCGAGCATCCAGGACTCGAAGGCCTCGTAGAAGCCGGCGGGCTTGCCCGCGTAGCCGTAGATGGGGTGGGCCGCGCGCGCCTCCACCGCCGCCCTGACGGCCGGCGGCACGGCGAAGTCCATGTCGGCGACCCAGAGCGGCAGGATGGCGTCTTCCCCGCCCGGGCGGCATTCGCCGAGGAAGCTCCACTTCACCGAGTTGTGCGGCCTCCGGTCGTACCGGGCGTCGAAGTCGTACATCGCGGGCCTAGGCGCGGCCGCCCGGGCCTTCGGCGGAGGGGTAGGCGGCGACCGCCTCGATCTCGACGCGGCCGCCCTTGGGCAGGCCGGCCACCTGCACGGTGGAGCGGGCGGGGAAGGCTCCCGTGAAGCGGGAACCATAGATCTCGTTGACCTTGGCGAAGTCGGCCATGTCGGCCAGGAAGATGGTCGTCTTCACGACGCGGGAAAAATCGAGGCCCTCGGCCGCGAGGACCGCCTCCAGGTTGTCGAGGGCGCGGCGGGCCTGCGCCTCGACGCCTTCTGCCAGGGCGCCGGTCGCGGGATCGAGCCCGAGCTGTCCCGAACAGAAAAGGAAGTCGCCGGCCCTGACGGCCTGGGAGTAGGGACCGAGCGCCGCGGGCGCGCTCTTCGTGCTGACGGTTTTCATCGTATCCTCCATTGGTTTGGCCGCGCGATGCGCGCGATGTGCGCTATGTCGCGATGCGCGCGATGGCGCGATGCGCGCACCGCGCGCGGTCCGCGCGATGGGCGCGAATGACGCGCCGGACGCCCGGGGCCGGCGGACGCGCCGGGACGAGGGAGTCAGTATCGAGGCTCCCGGCGCGCCCTGTCAAGCGACGGGCCCCTACATCGACTTCCAGAACTTGTAGTAGCTGCGCTCGACCTCGTCGAGGCCGAGGAGGGGGTAGAACTTGTTCTGGCCCTGGCTCGCGAACATGAAGCCGTGGCGGAGGAGCTTGTAGGAGATGCGGTCGATCGGGCAGTCGAGGGATATGCCCTTGACGCTCTTGCCGGGCGTGTTGCGCACCTCCATGATGCCGCTCCGGAGCCTGGCGGGATGGATGCCGGGCACGTAGGAGCGGATGAAGGGATTCTCCTCGAACTCCCGCATGAACTCGTCCACGGAGAACTCGAGCTGGGTGTAGAACATCTTCGGCGCGCCCTTCGCGTTGTGCGGATCCGTGATGAATTTCGAGAATTCGAGGAAGTTG
The DNA here is from genome assembly GCA_036732745.1 of Spirochaetales bacterium. GTDB lineage: Bacteria > Spirochaetota > Spirochaetia > Treponematales > Rectinemataceae > JAEUJG01. Next base: position 2,767 of record DAINBW010000197.1, read on the forward strand.
TACTTGGTGAGGACGATGAACTTCACCGGGTTGATCTCGAGGATGATGCGCATCTCGTCGCCCCGCGCCTTGGGGTCGTAGTCGGCCGACTCGAGGGCGACGAAGTCGCCGACCGAGTTGCAGACGTAGAGCGCGCCGAGGGCGGAGAAGTCGACGTTCTCGAGGACGCGGTAGCTCTTGATGAACTTGGTCGCCTTGGGCCGGCCGTCCTCGTGGGGCACGAGCTCGGCGAAGGCCCCCTCGATGTCGAAATAGGGCGCGCGGAAGCCGGGATCGATCTCCGCGAAGATGAGCCGCCCCTCGATGTAGCGCGTCGAGCCCTGCACGTAGTGCTTGATGAAGTCGGCGGGCGCGAGCTGGGAAGCGATGAGGGAGTGGTTCGGGTGAAGGATCAAATAGAGATGCTTGTCGTGGGCCATTGTTCACCTCCAGAGCCCCGCCAGGAGGGGGGCGATGACGAGGGATATGATTGCCATGAGTTTAATGAGAATGTTGATCGCCGGTCCAGCGGTGTCCTTGAAGGGATCGCCCACCGTGTCGCCGACGACGGCGGCCTTGTGCGCCTCCGAGCCCTTGCCCTCGATCTCCCGGCCCTCGATGAGCTTCTTGGCGTTGTCCCAGGCGCCGCCGGAGTTGGCCATGAAGATCGCCAGGACGACGCCGGAGACCGTGACGCCGGCGAGGAGGCCCGCGAGCATGCCGGGCCCGCCGACGACGCCGACGCCGATCGGCGCGAGGATCGCGATGAGGCCGGGCGCGATCATGCGCCGCAGGGCCGAGCGGGTCGAGATGTCGACGCAGGCCGCGTAGTCCGGCAACTCCTTTTCCGCGAGGATGCCGGGACGCTCGCGGAACTGGCGCCGCACCTCCTCGATCATCGCGAAGGCGGAGACGCCGATGGCGTCCATCGCCAGGGCGGAGAAGAGGAAGGGGATCATCGCGCCGACGAGGAGGCCGATGATGATGGCGGGACTCGTCACCGCCACGTCGGCCGCGCCGAGACCGGAGGCCTCGACGAAGGCGGCGAAGAGGATGATGGAGGTGAGGGCCGCCGAGCCGATGGCGAAACCCTTGCCGATCGCGGCGGTCGTGTTGCCGACCGCGTCGAGGGAGTCCGTGACGTCCCGGGTTTCCGGGGGCATCGCCGCCATCACCGCGAGGCCGCCCGCGTTGTCCGCGATCGGGCCGTAGGCGTCGACGGAGAGCTGGATGCCGAGGGTGACGAGCATGCCCAGCCCGGCGATGCCGATGCCGTAGAGCCCCGCGAGCGAGTCGCTCGCCCAGATCGCGGCGCCGACCACGAGGACGGGCGGCGCCGTCGAGATCATGCCGACGCCGAGGCCGGAGATGATCGTCGTCGCGCTGCCGGTGCCGCAAGCCTTGGCGATCTTGCGGACCGGGCTCGAGTCCGAGCCGGTGAAGAACTCCGTGATCGAGCCGATGGCGACTCCCGCCAGGAGGCCGGTGCCCGCCGCCAGGTAGACGCGGAGCGCGTCATAGGCGTCGTCGGGGCCGAAGCGGCCGTCCCCCAGGAAGAGCCGGACGGCGGGGTAGAGGAGGGCCAGCGCGAGGCCCGCCGCGCCGAAGGAACCCGCGTTGAGCGCCCGCTGCGGCGAGGCGCCGGGCCGCGACCGCACGAGGAAGCAGCCGACGATCGAGGCGACGGTGCCGATCGCGCAGACGACGAGGGGCAGGATGGCCAGCCTGAGCCGGAGCGCGTCGGCGGCTTGCGCGGAGATGCCCAGGATGACGCAGCCGACGAGCGAGCCGGCGTAGGATTCGAAAAGGTCGGCGCCCATGCCGGCCACGTCGCCGACGTTGTCGCCGACATTGTCCGCGATGACGGCCGGGTTCCGCGGATCGTCTTCGGGGATGCCCGCCTCGATCTTGCCGACGAGGTCGGCGCCGACGTCGGCCGCCTTCGTGAAGATGCCGCCTCCGACGCGGGCGAAGAGGGCGATGGACGAGGCGCCGAGGGAGAATCCGGCCAGGATGGGGAAGACCGAGAGGGTCAGCGCCTCGTAGCCCGTGCCGAAGAGCCAGGCGCCGAGCGCGAGGACGACCACGACGCCGAGGAGGGCGAGTCCGACGACGGTCATGCCCATCACGGAGCCGCCGGCGAAGGCGACGCCGAGGGCTGGACCGACGCCCTCGGTGGCCGCCCAGGCCGCCCGCGCGTTGGCCGCCGTCGCCACGCGCATGCCGAACCAGCCCGCGGAGGCGGAGGCCAGGGCGCCGAGGAGGAGGGCCAGGGCCTGGAGCCGCAGGGGCCCCGCGCTCGCCAGGGCCAGGAGGAGGGCCGCGCCGAGGACGAAGGGAGCGAGGACCCCGTACTCGCGCGACAGGAAGGTGCGGGCGCCGAGGGCGATGTGGCCCGAGATCGTCTTGAGCGCCTCGTTGCCCACGGGGCGGGCGTAGATCCAGCGGGCGCGGGCCAGGGCGTAGGCCAGCGCAAGTACCGCCGCGGCGAGCGCGGAACCGATGCCGATGCCGAGATCCATTGAGCCTCCTTGTCCGCGGCCCTCGCGGGGCGTCCGGCGCCCTCGCGGCCTCGGGGCCGCCTGTCCGAAACGTTCTTGGAGGAAGTATAGGCGGCCCCGGGCGAGACTACAAGAATTCCTTCGCCGGCCCCCGATCCCTGTTCCCGTCGCCGCGATCCCGGCTCACGCGCGGCCCTGCCGCCGGGGGCGGGCGCGGTGGCACGGGCGCGCGGGCGCGGGGCCGGCCGGCCACCTCCGCTTGTGGAAGGAGGCCGCGGGAGGCTAGTATCGCCGCATGAAACAGTTCCTTGGGCCTCGCCGCGCGACGCCGCGGGCCGCCGTCCGCGGGGCTCGCCGGCCATGATCGACCTCCACAGCCATTCCACGGCCAGCGACGGCAGCCTCCCGCCGGCGGCCCTCGTGGGCCTGGCCCGCGAGGCCGGTCTGCGGACCGACCGCGGAGTGCTGGTCGATGAATTTCTGCAGACGAGCAGCCCCGGCATTTTCGCCGCCGGAGACGGGATCCAGCGCGGCGATGCGGTCTACGGAATCATTCCCGCGTCCTTCGATCAGG
>DAINBW010000198.1:0-5802 GCA_036732745.1 Spirochaetales bacterium
GGATTCGCCGACGACGCCGAGGGTCTCGCCCTCGCGGATGTCGAAATCGAAGGTTTCGAGGGCCTTCACGTAGCCCTTGGTCCGCATGAGGACGCCCTTCTTGACGGGGAAGCGCTTCCGCAGGGATCTTCCCGACAGGATCACGGTATCGCTCACGCGACGCCTCCTTCAAGTAGCCAGCAGGCGGCCCGGTCGAGGCCGCGGGCCTCGCCGCCCGAGGCGGCGATGCCCGGGCCGGCGGCGGCCTCGGGCCGCAGGATCGGTTCCTCGCGCAGGCAACGCGGCCCCGCCTTTTCGCAGCGCGGCGCGAAGCGGCAGCCCGCCGGGAACTCGGAGGGCCGCGGCACGGAACCGGGGATGGAGGGGAGGTCGCTCCCCTTCCGGGACCGGTCGACGCGGGACTCGAGGAGGCCGCGCGCGTAGGGATGCGCGGGGCCCTTGCCCGGCTCGCGGGAGAAGAGCTCGGCCACCGTGGCCCGCTCCACGACGCGGCCCGCGTACATGACGTGGACCCGGTCCGCTATCTCGGCGACGACGCCGAGGTCGTGGGTGATGAAGAGCACGGCCATGCCCGTCTCCGCGCGGAGGTCGCGCACGAGGCGCAGGACCTGGGCCTGGATCGTCACGTCGAGGGCCGTGGTCGGCTCGTCCGCGATGAGGAGGGCGGGCTTGTTCATGAGGGCGATCGCGATGAGGACGCGCTGGAGCATGCCGCCGGAGAGCCGGTGCGGGTACTCGTCGACGCGGACGCCGGGATCGGGGATGCCGACCTCCTTGAGCGCCGCCACCGCGAGGAGGCGGGCCTCCGCGCGCGCGGCCTTGAGGGCCGCGGGCGAGCGCGAGGCCGGCGGGAAGTGGACGAGGCGGGCCTCGACCATCTGCGCGCCGACGGTGGCCAGGGGATCGAAGGCTGCCATCGGCTCCTGGAAGATCATCGCGATGTCGCGGCCGCGCAGGGCCGCGCGGCGCTCGGGCGCCGCGGCCGACAGCTCCTCGCCGCGGTAGCGGATGGAGCCCGACTGCTCGACGCGCGATCCGGAGTAGAGGCCCATGAGGCTCCGGGCGGTGACGCTCTTGCCGCAGCCGGACTCCCCGACGAGGGCCAGGCACTCGCCCGGCTTGATCGAAAAGGACACGCCGTCCGTCGCGCGCACGAGGCCGTCAAAGGTCCTGAAATGGGTGGAGAGGCCCTCCACCTCGACGAGATTCTCCACGCTAGGCCTCCAGCTTCTCGACGGTGCCGTAGGGATCGATGGCGTCGCGCGCCGCGTCCCCGACGAAGTTGAACGAAAGGACGGCCAGCATGATGAAGAGGCCGGGGATCATGAGCCAGGGGTGGCTCCGGATCGCGTCGATGGACTGGGCCTGCTTGAGGAGGAGGCCCCAGCTCGTCATCGGCTCCTTGATGCCGAGGCCGAGGAAGCTGATCGTGCTTTCGCCGAGGATCATGCCGGGCACCGAGAGGGTGGCCACGACGATGAGGTAGCCCGAGGTGTTCGGGATGATGTGCTTGAGGATGATCCGCAGGGGCCGGCGGCCCGCGGCCTTGGCCGCCAGGACGAACTCCTTCTCGCGCAGGGAGAGGGTCATGCCGCGCACGACGCGCGCCACGCCCATCCAGCCGATGAAGGACAGCACGATGACGATGCCGAAGTAGAGGTAGGTGGAGGGCCAGGTCGGCGGGATGATGACGGCCAACGCGAGCCACAGGGGGATGCGCGGGAAGGAGCGCAGGACCTCGATGAGGCGCTGGATGGCCACGTCGGTCCAGCCGCCGTAGTAGCCGGAGAGGGCGCCGATCAATGCGCCGATCACCACCGAGAGGAAGGTGCCGACGATGCCCGCGGTGAGGGAGACGCGGCCGCCCGCGAGGAGGCGCGAGAAGAGGTCGCGGCCGAACTGGTCGCCGCCGAAGAGGTAGACGGCGGCGGGCGCCTCGGGGTCCGCGAGGCCGAAGAGGTGGCGTTCGGTCTTGACGAGGCCGAGGAAGCGGTACTCCTCGCCGCGGGCGAAGAGGGCCAGCTTGTAGGGCGTCGAGGCGTCCTCGCGGTACTCGAGGCGGAAGGTCTCGGGGTTACGCGACTTGGACATGCCATAGACGAAGGGCCCGACGAATTTGCCCTCGTGGACGAGGCGGATCCGCGAGGGGGCGGCGTAGACGTAGCCGTCCTTGGCGGAGGAGAAGGCGTAGGGCGCCAGGAAATCGGCGAAGAGGGCGCCGAGGTAGAGGAAGGCCAGGACCCAGAGCCCGACCTTCCCGAGCTTGTGCCGGAGGAAGGCGTCCATGGTCCGGGAACGGCCGCGTTGCTTGCTTTCGCGCATGGTTTCGATCTTCCTTCGTCAGCTCATCCTGATCCGGGGATCGAGGAGGGCGAGCGCCACGTCGGCGAGGAGGTTGCCGATCTGGGTGATGAAGGCTATCAGCATCAGGAAGGCCATGACGAGATGCTGGTCGCCGTTCAGGAGGGCCTCGTAGAAGAAGGGGCCCATGGTCGGGAGGCCGAGGACGATGGAGGCCGTGATCGTGCCGGAGAAGACCTCGGGGAGCTGCATGCCCGCGAGGCTCACCATCGGGTTGAGCGCGTTCGCGAGGACGCGGCGGCGCACGCGCTTCTCGGGAAGGCCGCGGGCGCGGAGGGACTCGACGAAGGGCGAGCCGACGACGTCGAGGTAGTTGCCGCGCATGACGCGCATGAGGGAGGCCACGCCCGCGACGCCGATGACGAGGACGGGCACCCAGAGGTGGCCGAGGAGGTCGAGGAACTTGGCGAGGGACATCGGCGCGCCGACGAACTCGTTCGAGAAGAGGCCGCCGACGCTCGTCGCGCCGGCGGAGACGAGGCCAAACATGATGAGGATGCCGAGGAAGAAGTCCGGGATCGAGAGGCCGAGAAAGGCGAAGCCGGTCAAGGCGTAGTCGCCCGCGCTCCGGGGGCGCGTCGCGGAGTAGACGCCGAGGGGCACCGCCAGGAGCCACTGGAAGAGGATCGCGAGGACGGCGATGCCGAGGGTCCAGCCCATGCGTTCGCCGATGAGGTCCACGACGGGTCGCTTGTAGGCGAAGGACCAGCCGAAGTCCCCGCGCGAGAGGATGCCGCCGATCCACATGAAGTAGCGCTCGGCGGGGCCCTTGTCGAGCGAGAGCTGGGCCCGGATCGACTCGATCTGCTCCGCCGAGATGTCCGGGTTGTTGAGGAACTGCGAGACGTAGTCGCCGGGCTGGAGCTCGACGACCGCGAAGCAGACGATGGAGACGAGGAGCATCATGGGGACCATGATGAGCGCCCGCCGTGCGATGAATGACCACATGGTTTGGAACGACCCCTTGCGCTTGACCGGGTAGGCCCCCGGCGGACCTCGTCGGCCCGCCGGGGGAAGGGCGGCCCCGCCGGCGCCTTGGCGCCGGACGGGAGCCGCGGAGCCGCGTCGGCGGCCCCGCTTCGATTACTTCAGGAAGACGGAGTAGGGAGCGTAGTTGATGAGGCCGGCCTTGTCCTGGTAGTAGTTGCCGATCTTCTTGGAGGAGCCGTAGAGGTTCATGCCCTTGCACACGAAGATGACGGGGACGTAGTCGGCGTAGATCTCCTGGTGGCGGTCGTAGAGGGCCTTGCGCTTGGCCTGGTCGAGCTCGGTCGCGCCCTTCTCGAAGATGTCGTAGAGCTCCTTCTCCCAGGGCTCGAGGGTCGTCAGGTCGACCTTCTTGTCCGCGCCGATCGTGGAGAGCTTCCAGTAGTAGAGGTGGTTGCCGGGCTGCCAGATGCCCTTGCGGAGGTGCGGGTCGACCTGGTTGCCGAAGGCGCGCATGCCGACCTCGAAGTCGCCGGCGTTGAGCTTCTGGCCGAGGAGGTTCGGGTCGAGGACCTGGGGCTCGGCCTTGACGCCGAGCTTCTTCAGCGCCTCGGTGTAGAGCATCGCGGTCTCCTGGTGCTCCTTCTCGGTGGAGACGGAGACGACGAACTCGAGGGGCTTGCCGGAGGGCAGCTCGCGCCAGCCGTCGCCGTTCGTGTCCTTGAGGCCGAGCTTGTCGAAGGCCTTCTTGGCCTCCTCGGGCTTGTAGGAGCGGCGGATCTTCTCGATCTTCGGGTTGTAGAAGGCCTTGTTCGAGGGGAGGACGGGGGTGCCGCCGAGGACCGCGAGGCCCTGGTAGACCTGGTCGATCACCTTGGCGCGGTCGAGGGAGAGCTCCATCGCGCGGCGGAACTCCACGTTGCGGAAGAGCGCCTTGAGCTCGGGGTTCTTCGCGTCCTGGTTGAAGGAGACGTGGAGGAGGGAGGGCACGTTGCGCGTGGGCTCGGTGCGGTAGATCGAGAAGGGACCGCCCGCGAGCTCCTTCTCCTTGAGGGTCGGGAACTGGGCGGCGGAAACGTCGATGTAGTCGATCTCGCCGGCCATGAACTTGAGCATGGCGGCCTCGTTGTCCTTGACGACGAGGTACTCGAGGGCGTCGGCGTAGGGAAGGAGGTTGCCGGCGGTGTCCACGCGGAAGGAGTAGGGGTTCCGCTTGAGCACGACCTTCTGGTCCACGATGTACTTGTCGAGGACGAAGGCGCCGGTGCCCGGGATCTTGGCGGGGTCGGTGTCGGTGGTCCAGATCTTGTTCACGGAGCCGGCGTCGGCCGGATCGACGAACTTCTCGAGCGCGTGCTTCGGGTAGATGCGCGCGTTCGTGAGGGAGCGGAAGAGGGTGCCGCTGGGCGCGGCCATCGTCACCTTCACGGTCTTCGCGTCGACCTTGGAGAAGACGAAGGGCTGGCCGCCCGAGGTGTACTCCATGAGGTTGTTGCCGTTGGCGTTCTTGTTCATGATGAAGTTGTTGAAGGTGAAGACGACGTCGTCGGCGGAGAGGGGAACGCCGTCGGACCACTTCATGTCGCGAAGATTGAAGGTGACCTCGTTGCCCTTGACCGTCCAACTCTTGGCGAGGCAGGGCTCGATCTCCTGCGTGACGGGGTTCGCCTCCACGAGGGGATCGAGGAAGCGCATGATGACTTCGTAGGCGTTGTTGTCGATGACGCCGTAGAAGTTCCAGGACTGGGGCGAGCCGGGGATCCGCAGGGTCAGGGTGCCGCCGCGGTTGGGATTCTTGTCGGCGACGAGGAAAGCCGCGACGGTCTTGGGCTCCTTCGTCTGGACGGCGAGCTTGGCCTTGGACGCGGGCTGGAGCTGCGCGAAGGCCGCGCCGCCGACGAGGGCGAGCGCGAGAACGATGGCGATGCTACGTTTCATCATGACCTCCTTGAAACGCTATGCGTCCCGTTGCCGGGTAGCGCCGCGACAGGGCAGCGTCCGTCGGCACGGATCGAGCCGGAAAGAAAATCCGCGACGCTCCCCGCGGAAAGGGCCGTGTATTCGTAGGCGCAGAGGACGGCGGGCGCGAGGGGCGCGGCCGCGGCGAGGAGGGGGGCGGCGTCGTAGGGACTCCGCATGGAGACGAGGCCGAGCCCGGTTCCCGCGGCGGCGGCTTGCCGGGCGAGGGCGCGGACGAGCTCGAGCTGGGCGGGATGGCCGGCGGCGCTGTAGGCGCCGACGACGAGGTCGCGGCCCTTGCCGCGCTCCAGGGCCGCGGCGATCTCCTCCGGGCGGGGGTCCACGGAGAGCGTGAGGGTCTCGAGGGGGAGGCCGCGGCTTCGGATCGCCTCGGCGACACTCCCCTCCCCCGGGCCGCGGCGCATCGCGTCCTCGGCGCCGGAGTTGTTGACCGCCTCGAGGTCCACGTAGAGCGCGCCCGGCGCCGGCGGAAGGCCGGAACCCGCCGCGACGAGGCTCAAGGAGGCGCGGGAGACGGAGCGGGCGAAGGCGAGG
>DAINBW010000199.1:0-5787 GCA_036732745.1 Spirochaetales bacterium
GGCAAGCGCCGCATACGGTTCAGCCTGCAACGGGTCGAGATCAATCGCCTTCTCGGCTCCAACGCCGGCCCCGGGGTCAAGGACAAGGCCCGGGCCCTCAAGGCCTATGTCCAGGCGCCCGATTGGCGCACCCTCCGCGACGCGCCCTCCTACGCCGATGTCGTCCGCGATCCGGGCCTCTACGAGGGCTGCGCCGTCGCCTGGAAGGGCAGGGCGGCCAACGTCCTCCCGGGCGCCACCGGCTCCCGCTTCGACTTTCTCGTCGGCTACGACACCAAGCGCCGCCTTGAGGGCATCGTACCCGCCCTCATCGCCGATCCTTCGGTCGCGGTCCCGGCGGAAAAGGCCTTCGAGTTCCTGGCCCTGATCGCGCCCGCCGGCGCCGCGGGGCCCCAGGCCTCGGCCGGCCTGTCCGCCGGCGCCCCCGGGAGCCTCGGCGCCGCCGGCGCCAAGCAGGCGGGCTTTGCCCTTCAGGGCGTCGCCATCCACGAACTTCCGGAGGACTGAGCATGCGTGCCGTACTTCAGCGGGTCGCCGACGCGAGCGTGTCGGTGGGTGGCAAGCGCATCGGCGCCATAGAGCGAGGCATCCTCGTCTATCTCGGCGTCGGCGCCGGCGACGGGAAGGACGACGCCGCTTGGCTCGCGGAGAAGGCGGCCAACCTGCGTGTTTTCGAGGACGCCGAGGGCAAGATGAACCGCTCCGTCCTCGACGAGGGCGGAGCGGCCTTGGTCGTCTCCCAGTTCACCCTTTTCGCCGACGCGAGGAAGGGCCGCCGCCCCTCCTATTCGGACGCCGCTCCGCCGGATGCGGCCCGCGCCCTCTACCAGGATTTCGTCGAGCTGCTCCGCGGCCAGGGCCTCAGCGTCGAGACCGGCGAGTTCCAGGCGGAGATGGCCGTCTCCTACACGAACCTCGGTCCGGTGACGATCCTCCTCGACTCCAAGAAGGCTTTTTAGCGTTCTCTGCGCTCCCGCTTGCGCTTCGGGTGACGCCCGCCTTGCCCCGCTCCGCCCCGCCCCCCCCTCACTGTTCTTGAAAATTCCCATCTCTTGGAGGCGCCGTTCCGTGGCGATCAGGGACGAAAATAAAAGCCGCCCGGCGTTCGCGCCGGGCGGCTTCGGTCTTTATGGACCGGTGTTTACTTGGACTTCTTGGCGGCCGGCTTCTTGGCGGCGACGGCCTTCTTCGCGACGGGCTTCTCGGCCTTCTTCGCGACGGGCTTGGCAACCTTCTTGGCGACCGGCTTGGCGGCGGCCTTGGCCGGGCGGCCGGGCTTCTTGGCGGCGGGCGCGACCTTCTTCTCGGCCTTGGCCTTGGGGGCGGCGGCCTTCACGGCCTTCGCGGGAGCGGCCTTCTTGGCGGGAGCCTTGGCCTTGGGGGCGGCGGCTTCCTTGGCCTTCTTGGCGGCCAGCTTCTCCTCGATCACGGCCTGGGCCGCGGCGAGGCGGGCGATGGGCACGCGGTAGGGGGAGCAGGACACGTAATTCATGCCCGCGGCGTGGCAGAACTTGACGGAGCGGGACTCGCCGCCGTGCTCGCCGCAGATGCCGACCTTGAGGCCCTTGCGGGTGGAGCGGCCCTTCTCGATCGCCATCTTGACGAGCTGGCCGACGCCGGACTGGTCGAGGCTGACGAAGGGATCCTGCGCGAAGATGGCCTTGCCGCCTTCCTTCTCGGACATGACGTAGTCGGGGAGGAAGCGGCCCGCGTCGTCGCGGGAGAGGCCGAGGGTCATCTGGGTGAGGTCGTTCGTGCCGAAGGAGAAGAACTCCGCGACCTCGGCGATCTCGTCGGCGAGGAGGGCGGCGCGGGGGATCTCGATCATCGTGCCCATGAGGTAGGTGACCTTGGCGCCGGCCTTCTTGATGATGGCGTCGGCGATGCCCCTGCCCTGGTCGACGAGGATCTTGAGTTCCTTCCGGTCGATGGTGAGGGGGATCATGATCTCGGGGAGGACCTTGACGCCCTTCTTCTCCATCTCGACGGCGGCCTCGATGATGGCCTGCACCTGCATGTCGAGGATCTCGGGATAGGTGATGCAGAGGCGGCAACCGCGGTGGCCGAGCATGGGATTCGACTCGTGGAGCTGGTCGCAGCGCTGGCGGATCTTGTCGGGGCTGAGGCCCGTCACCTTGGCGAGCTTGGCGACGCCGGCGTCGTCCTTCGGGGTGAACTCGTGGAGGGGCGGGTCGATGAGGCGGATGGTGACGGGCTTGCCGTCCATCGCCTTGAAGATGCCCTTGAAGTCGTCGCGCTGGAAGGGCAGGAGCTTGGCGAGGGCCTTCTTGCGGTTCTCGAGGGTGTCGGCGACGATCATCTCCTGGATGGCGAGGCGGCGCTCCTCGGTGTCGAAGAACATGTGCTCCGTGCGGCAGAGGCCGATGCCCTCGGCGCCGAGCTCGACGGCCTTGGTGGAGTCGTAGGGGGTGTCGGCGTTCGTGCGGATCTTGAGCGTGCGGATCTCGTCGCACCAGGAAAGGAGGGTCTTGAACTCCTTGGTCTGCTCGGGCTTCTTGAGGGGGAGGGAGGAGGTGAAGACCTCGCCGGTGGTGCCGTTGAGGGTGACTTCGTCGCCTTCCCTGAGGACCTTGCCGCCGACCTTGAGGGTCTTGGCCTTCTCGTCGATGTCGAGGGCCTCGCAGCCGACGATGCAGCACTTGCCCCAGCCGCGGGCGACGACCGCCGCGTGGGAGGTCTTGCCGCCGGTGGCGGTCAGGATGCCCTGGGCGGCGTGCATGCCGCCGACGTCCTCGGGGCTGGTCTCCTTGCGGAGGAGGATGACCTTCTCGCCCTTGGCGGCGCGGGCCTCGGCCTCGGCGGCGGTGAAGACGAGCTTGCCGGCCGCGGCGCCGGGGACGGCGTCGATGCCGGTGGCGACCTTGAGCTCCTTGAGCTTGGCGGCGCCGACGGTGGCGACGTCGATGACGGGGTAGAAGACGCCCTCGATTTGCTCGGGGGTGATGCGCGCGATGGCCTCGGACTTCGTGATGAGGCCCTCGTTCACCATGTCGACCGCGATCTTGAAGGCCGCGGAGGGGAGGCGCTTGCCGGTGCGGCACTGGAGCATGTAGAGCTTCTCGTCCTCGATCGTGAACTCGAGGTCCTGCATCTCCTTGAAGTTCTTCTCGAGGGTCTTGCGGACCTGGCAGAGCTGCTTGTAGGCCTTCGGGAGGCGGGTCTCGAGCTCGATGAGCTTCATCGGGGTGCGGATGCCGGCGACGACGTCCTCGCCCTGGGCGTTGATGAGGCAGTCGCCGTAGAACTCGTTGGCGCCGGTGTTCGGGTCGCGGGTGAAGCAGACGCCGGTGCCGGAGGAATCACCCTTGTTGCCGAAGACCATCTGGACGACGTTGACCGCCGTGCCCTTGAGGTCGGTGATCTTCTCGACGCGGCGGTAGGTGACCGACTTCTCGGCCTCCCAGGAGTTGAAGACGGCGTCGATGGCGCCCCAAAGCTGCTGGATCGGATCCTGGGGGAAGTCGTCCTTCTTGTTCTTCTTGTAGAAGGCCTTGAACTCCTCGCAGAGCTGCTTGAGGTTCTCGGCGGAGAGCTCGGTGTCGTTCTTGAGGCCGAGCTTCTTCTTCATCTCGGAGAGCATCTCCTCCATCGGCTCCTTGGAAAGGCCCATGGCGGTGGTGGAGTACATCTGGATGAAGCGGCGGTAGCTGTCGTAGGCGAAGCGGGGATTGCCGGTCTTCGCGGCGAGGCCCTCGACGGACTTGTCGTTGAGGCCGAGGTTGAGGATCGTCTCGAGCATGCCGGGCATCGAGCGGGCGGCGCCGGAGCGGACGGAGACGAGGAGGGGATCCTTGTTGTCGCCGAGCTTCTTGCCGACGGTCTTCTCGAGCTTCGCGACGGCGGCCTTGACCTCGTCGACGATGGCCTTGGGGAGCTTCTTGCCGGACTTGTAGTACTCCTCGCAGGCGGGGATGCCGATCGTGAAGCCGGCCGGGACCGGCAGGCCGATGTTGGTCATCTCCATGAGACCGGCGCCCTTGCCGCCGAGAATCTCCTTGCTGGTGACTTCGCGCTCCGCGACGCCGCCGCCGAAAGCGTAGACGAACTTGGTCTTGGCCATCTGTGTTTATTCCTCCGTACTAGGGTAGGTTCGAGTAGGATACCGAATAAAACTATAGCAAACGACAATACGTGTCAAGGAACGGCCCCGCGCGCCCCCGCGGGCGCCGAGTCCGGTCCGCGCGCCCGCGGATCGCTTCCGGGCCCTCCGGGAGCGGCCGGAAGCGGACGGGACGGGGCTGCTGGAAGCGCATAACGCGCCATTTACATGTTGAGGACGAGGGTGATTACGGTGAGGTCGGCGCCGGGCATCTGGTTGACGAGGGACTCGAACTTGACGTTGACCTTCTCGCAGGCCTCGGAAAGGTAGGAAAGGTAGTAGAGGCCGAGCTCGGTGTTGGCGTCGCCGTCGGGGAGCTGCTTGTAGAAATCCTGGAGGCTCTTCTTCTTGAGGTCGGCGTTCTTCTTCTCGTCGAAGGCTTCCTTGACGTTCTGGTACTCGGATTCCTTGTTGTAGAGCGTGATCTGGAGCCGCCCCTGGGTGCCGATGGAGGCGTTGCGCGAGCCGATCTTCCAGGAGAGGTAGACGAGCTCGCCGCGGCGCTCCAGGGAGTCGATCACCTGCCGGCGGATGTTCGGGTCGAAGAGGACGGCGTTCATGTCCACGGCGCCCTTGAAGATCGCCTTCGCCTCCCGCTTCAGGTTGGAGTTCTCGGCGTTCATCGCGAGCTCCATGATCATGAGGGAGACGTACTCGGCGATCTTCGATTTCTCCATGTACTCGGCCAGGGAGGTGCGCACGTCCTTGAGGAGCTGTTCGTAGCCGTCGGCGCCCTTGAATTTGGCTATGATGAACCAGGTGAAGGGCCGGAGGTTCCCGAGGAATTTCTCGGAGAGGAGGAGCTGGACGTTCTTCTCCTCGGGGAGGAGGGCGGAGTTCTTGCTGATGTAGGCGCGCATCGGCGCCAGGATCTGCTGCTTGATCTCCTGCAGGTCCTTTTCCTTGTCCTTGAGGACGGACTGGAGGAAGGTGTCGTTGATCTTGGTCTTGTCGTCGATGATGTTGGCGGGGTTGAGGCGGTTCCACTTCTTGATGACGTCGCTCGCCAGGACCCGGGCGAAGATGTAGGAATCGTACTGGCGGTAGAGCATCGAGTACACGACGAGCTTGGAGAGGTCCATGATCTCCTGCCGCGAGGTCATGAACTCGCTCTTGGAGATCTCGACCTTGGAGATGTAGTCGACGAGCATCATGCGCTGGAGGGAGACGGGGCTGAAGCTGTCGAGGATGATCCCGTATTCCTCGACGTTGTCCGCGAGCTTGAACCGCTTGAGGTTTTTCCCCTTGCGGATGAAGAAAGAGGTGCCTTCCTCGGTGAGCACGACCTTGACGGGGAGATCCAAAACGCTCTTTCTTTCCTGCATCCGCGCCCTTTGTTGACCAAACGTTTTTGTCAGGCTCGATTATAATCCATTATCGGCGCCGGGTAAACAGTATTGACGAGGAGAAGCGGCCTCCCTATGCTCGAAAGCCTGATGCGTTGCCCACGTCCCCTCCGCGCGGCCCTCCTCCTCGCCGCCCTCGCCGCGCCCCTCCTCGCGGCGTCCCCCGACGGGAGCCGGGGGCTGGCCCCCGCCGGGACCGCCGCCGCAGGCGCCCCCGCCGTGGTCAGCGCAGGCGCCCCCGCCGTGGTCAGCGCAGGCGCCCCCGCCGTGGTCAGCGCAGGTGCCGCAGGCACCACCGTCACCGCCGCAGGCACCGCCCCA
>DAINBW010000200.1:0-5771 GCA_036732745.1 Spirochaetales bacterium
CCACGCGCCGGCCCACGCCGCCGACGTCCTGGCGAGCCTGGCCGCGGCGCCGACGACGGACGAGGCGGGCCGCGAAAGGCTCCTTGCCGCGACGCGGCGCCTGCTGCTCGCCCCCGACGCCGTGTTCGCGCACCAGGAGGACAAGCGGCTGGCCCGCGCGCTCCTGGCGGCCCACCGCCGCGGCGGGGCGACGCGGGCGGGCCTGGCCGCCTGGATCCAGGGATGCCTGGCTGACTGCCCCGGCTCATTCTCGGACATGGCGGCCTACGCGAGGCGGACGAACCTCCTCGGCCTCCTCCGCTCGCTCTACTTTTACCTCCGCGCCGAAGCCGACGGCGCGGAGCTCGCCGGATTCGTGGAGGCGAAGGTGCGGGTCTTGATGCGGATCGCCTAGCGGCCGGAGGCGGCGTGGGGCGGCTCGGGCCGGGCCGCGCTTGGCGCCGCCGGGGGCAGGCCCGCGGCCCGCCTGTCCTTCCTGTCCCAGTAGGTGTTGAGGAGCGCGGAGCCGAAATGGCCGAGAAGGCGGGCTGGGCCGCGATAGGGGGTAACCCGGCCGAGAATGCTGAAGTTGATGGTTCCGGGTTCGTTGGCCGGATGGCCCGGGCAGACGTCGAGCTCTTGGCCGTCGATGCGGACGCGCAGCCAGGCATGGCCGCAGATGCCGCCTTTCGTCCGGTATTCATGAAGGGTGCGGGGAGCAAATTCGTTGCGGACGCATTGCACCATCCGGGCCTCGAGGCCGAGGCCGCGAAGGATGAGGAGGAGGGCGCCGGCCGATTGCTGGCAATAGCCGGCGCCGCTCGCGAAGGCGCGTTCCGCGGTATCCCAGTTGTTGCGGCGGGAATAGCTCATCTTGGCCGCCACGAGGCGCTGGGCTTCCAGGACGAGCTCCCGCGGAGGTAGGTCGAGGCCGCGGAGCCACGCTATCGCCTCGGGCGGGGTGGAGATCCGGACAGGCCCCTCACCGACGGCGAGCGGAACCGGCGTGGTTTTTTTTTGGCGCAGATAGGCCGGCATGGAATAGAGGAAGGAGCCGAGGAGAAAGGCGACAAGAATCGCCAAGGCCGCGGCAAGCGCCGTGAGCATCATCATCGCCATTCTCCTTGCCCCCGATCGCCCGAGCGTCAGCTCCGCGGGATCATGGATGATCCGCGCCGCAGCACTTCTTGTACTTCTTGCCGGAACCGCAGGGGCAGGGATCGTTGCGGCCGACCTTGGGGCCCTCGCGGACGACGGTGCGGGGGACGACTTCGCCCTCGGCGTAGAGCCAGGCGCCGTCCTTCTTCACGAAGGCGGCGATCTCCCGGTGCTCCTCGCGGAGGCCGTCGAGGACGTAGGTGGCGGTGAACTCGACGAGGCCCTCGGCGTCGGCGGCGCCGCCCTTTTCGACGCGGTGGACCTGGAGGCCGAGCCAGGTGGACTTCTCGCTCCAGCGGCGCGTCGCCTCGACGTCGATGCCGTCCTCCTCGTCCTTGGTGCAGGTGGCGACGATGTAGTCGACCGCGCCCTTGGCGTAGGCCGAGTAGCGGCTGCGCATGAGGGCTTCGGCGGTGGGGGCCTTGGCGGCGCCGGAGATGTAGGGGCCGCAGCAAGCGGCGTAGTCGCGGCCGGAGCCGCAGGGACAGCGTTCCATGCTGTTTCTCCTCAAGGTGGGGTGGCGGATTTCTTGGTTGATCGGCCCCATTCTACCCTTTGCGGGGGTCGCGAGTCATCGGGGGCGCTCCCCTTATCGCGCCGGCGCCGGGCGTGCTAGTGTTCCCTGCCCGCGCCGATGGCGACGCGGGAACACCCTTCAATTTTCGGAGAACCGCATGAACGAACGCGCCGCCGACGCCGTGAAGGTCGCCGACAGCACCGCCAATCCCGCGCCCCTCGGGCTCCTCGGATTCGGCCTCACGACGATCCTCCTCAACCTGCACAACGCCGGGCTCTACCCCCTCGATTCGATGATCATGGGCATGGGCATCTTCGTGGGCGGCATCGCCCAGGTGATCGCCGGCGTGGAGGAGTGGAAGAAGAACAACACCTTCGGCGCCACCGCCTTCACCGGCTACGGCTTCTTCTGGATCGCCCTCGTGGCCGCCTGGACCCTCCCCGCGATGGGCGTGGCCCGCAAGTCCGAGCCCGCCGAGATGGGCTTCTTCCTCCTCCTCTGGGGCATCTTCACCCTCGGCATGTTCGTCGGCACCCTCCGCCTGAACCGCGCCCTCCAGGTCGTCTTTGGCACCCTCGTGGCGCTGTTCTTCCTTCTCGCCGCCCGCGATTTCACGGGCAACGAGACCATCGGCCTCGTCGCCGGCTGGATCGGCATTTTCTGCGGCTTCTCCGCCCTCTACGCCTGCCTGGCCCAGATCCTCAACGAGGTCTACGGCAAGGTTCTCCTGCCCATCGGGCCCTACAAGAAGGGCAAGAAGTAGGCGACGCGGCGGCCTCCCGGCCACCGCCCTTACGAAGGCCGCCCCCGCAGCGCGTTTTGCGCTTCGGGGGCGGCCTTTTTTGTTTCACGTCGCGGCCGGGGGTCGGCCCGGCGAAGGCCTGCAGGCTGGCCGGCGCGCCGGGAGCGGGGCGCCGTCGGGGAGCGCCGGGATGGCTCCAAGGGCGCCTCGGTCAGAAGCCGACAAGGGCGCGGCGAAGGTCGTGGGGCGCGAGGAGGGCGCGCGGCGGGAGGGAGGTTCCGTCGGCCTGGATCTCGAAATGAAGGTGGGGGCCCGTGGAGCGGCCGGTCGAGCCGACGCGGCCCAGGGGCGACAGGCCGGGAAGGAGGACGAGGCGGCCGCGTATGGCGTCGATGCTGGAGAGGTGGCAATAGTAGCTTTCAAGGCCCAGAAGGTGGCGGACCCGGACATAGTTGCCGGCGGCGGCCGTGAAGCCGGTTTCCACGACGCGGCCGGGCGCCGTCGCGAGGACGGGCGTGCCGGCCGGGGCGGCTATGTCGACGCCGTCATGGAATTCGAGGGCGAGGGGATTGGCGCTGTCGGGCCGGTGGCGGAAAAACCAGGGCGAGGTCACGCGGCCGCGGATGGGCCAGAGGAAGGGCGGCAGGGCGACGAGTAGAAAGGCCGAGGCGACCAGGTAGAGGGCGAGCTTCCGCGCGAGGCGGCGGCGGAAGGGTCCGCTGCCGGCCGGCCCTACCTTGGAACCGGCCGCGCGCCGGAGACGGGCCGCCTCTACGGCGACCTCCCGCGCGAGGGCCGCCGCCTCGTCGGCGACGCCCGCCTTTTCGGCGGCCGGATTCTTGCCGGCGCCGCGGCTGCCGCGCGCCATCCGGGCGCTAGGACTTACCGCCGGACTTGTCCTCGAGCATCCGCGTCACGAAGCGAAGCTCTTCCTCAAGGCGCCGGACGGCGCCGTCGCGCTCGTCGAGGCGGCTCTCAAGGGCGCGCAGTTTGGCGCGGAGCTCCTCCGTCTCGGCGCTCGGGAGCGCCTCCCGCGATTTGGCGCGGCTCTTGATCGCCGTGGTGACGATGTCGCTCGCGATGCCGAGCGCGGTGACGGCGACGATTCCCAATACGATGACGATTCCCAGCGACATGGCAGTCTCCTTGGGGGACGGTCCCCCGCCCTTGTTCAGCCCCCGAAGGCGCCCGAGGCGAGGAAGGGGAGGGCGATGAAGTTGCCCGCCATGCCGCCCAGGCTTGAAAGCAGGAAGACGAGGAGGACGTGGGTGACGCGGTTGCGATAGAAGCCCTTGAAGCTCGTGATGTCCTCGCCGAGGCCCTCGAAGTCGGCGACGCGGGGCTTCCTGAGGAAGGCCTCCGCGAGTCCGGCGAAGAGGCCGACGCCGACGAGGGGGTTCAGGGTGGCGATCGGCGCGGCGACGAAGGAAAGAAGGATCGTCAGCGGATGGGCCAGGCAGAGCGCCGAGCCGATGGCGGCCAGGGAGCCGTTCCAGAGCACCCAGCGGAGGAGGAGGCCAAGGCTCGCCTGGATGCCCGAGGTGAAGGAGCCCGCGACGATGAGGCCGACGATGAGGGCGGGAATGCCCCAGCCGGCGACCTTTCCCCAGATCGAGGGTGGCGGGAGGATCTCGAGCTCCGACACGTCGGGGGAGGCCTGCCCGGCCTCGAGGCGGCGCAGCCACTCCTCGATGCCGGAAAGGTGGCCGGCGCCGACGACGGCGAGGGCGGCCGGGCGCGAGGGGCTGGAGCCGCTGGAGGCGGGCGCGTCCGGCGCCGCGGGCGCGTCGGGGACCGCGGGGGCGGCTGCGGCGGGATCCGTTGCGGAGCCGGCGGCGGGCTCTTGGGCCGGCGCCGGAGAGCGCTTGGCCTCGAGGAAGATCTTGGAGGCGAGATAGCGGTCGCGCTCGTCGATGAGGACTTCCTTGACGGAGGGGAGGTAGTCGGCGAGCTCGCCCATCATCTCCTCGAGCTCGCTGCGCTCCTTGAGCTGTTCGATCTCGAGCTCGGTGAGGCGCTCGTTGGAAAAGGCGCTGGAGGCGAGGCTGGCGACGAGCTTGGAGCGGTTCCATAGGCCGGACTTGCCCCAGGCGCGCTTCAGGGTCAGCTGGACGTCGCGGTCGCAGAAGGCGTAGGGGATGCCGAGGGCCCTGGCGGCGTCCACGGCGGCGATCATCTCCTCGCCGGGCTTGACGCCGACCTCGGAGCCCATGCGGCGCTGGAAGCCGGAAAGGGCGAGGTTGGCCATGAGGAGGAAGCCCTTGCCCTCGCGGAGGACCTTGCCGATGTCGAGGCTGGCCCAGTTCTGGCCCTCGCTCATCGAGCGCCAGCGCGGCTCGTCGATCTCGACGCAGACCCGCGCGGGCCGCTCGCTCCCGATGAGGCCGCGGACCTCCTCGATGCTATCGGGGGATATGTGCGCCGTGCCGACGAGCAGAACGGAGCGGTCGCCGAGCTCGACGCGGCGGACGGTCTTGGACATGGAGACTCCCTTAGGGTGCGATTTTCCCGACCAGGGCGAAGAAGCGCTCGCGGAGCGCCACCTCGCCGGGGAAGCTAGCGGCGGGCACGAAGCCGCCGGCCGAATGCGAATGGCCGCCGCCCGCGCCGATGCCCTCGAGGGCGGCGCGGACGAGCGAAAAGGCGGAAAGGGCGGGGTCCTTGGAGCGGACCGAGAGGTGTACGCCGCGCGCCCCGCCGCCGCCCGGGGCGGGAAGGCCCGGCGAGTCCAGCTCGGCGACCACGGCGGCCCGCAGTTCCTCGGTGCGGAGGACGAACTCCGCCAGGACCGCTAGGACTTCCTGACCGCAGGGACCGGGCAGGCAGGCCCAGAGGAGGCCGTCGCGGATCTCCGCGTCGTCGAGGGCGCGCACGACGAGCTCGAGCTCCCCGAGGTCGAGGACGGTGCGGACGATGCGGCTCGCCTTCTCGAAGTCGCCGGCGGCGAAGAGCTCCGCGTAGGCGGAGAAATCGGCGGGCGAGGCGCGGCGGGAGAGGAAATCGGTGTCGGACTGGATGCCGGCCAGGAGCGCCGTGGCGATGGGCCGGGGCAGGATCTCACCCGTCTCCGCCCAATAGCCCTGGACGATGGAGGAACAGGAGGCGAGTTCGGGCCGGACATCCACGAAGGGCGCGACCGGCTCGCCGGCCTTGCAGTGATGGTCGACGATGCCGACGAGCTGGCCCGGAACGAGGCTCACGTTGCCGTTGGAGGGGGAGCCGTCGACGACGACGACGCGGCGCCCGGGGACGGCGGGCTCTCCCTCGCCGGCGCGCGGCAGGTCCTGGATGGGGATGGCCAGCTCGGCGACGAGGCGGGCGAGGCTCCGCGAGCGGATCTCGCCGCGGTAGCCGATCTCGGCGACGACGCCGCGC
>DAINBW010000201.1:0-3917 GCA_036732745.1 Spirochaetales bacterium
ATCGGCGGGACGGGCGGCCTGGGCCTGCGCGAGGAGGCCCGAGGGTTTCCCTTCCTCGCCCTCCCGGCTCCCTTCGGCGGCGCCTTCGCCCTCCTCGGCCTTGAGGAGGTCGATGAGGCCGTCCATCTTGGCACGGAGGCCGCTTTCCTCGAATTCCGCGCGCTGCTCTTCCGGCAACTCCTCGGAGAGGCCCTTAAGGTATTCGAAAAGCTTGGCCGCGCGGTCGCCCAGGAGATCGTCGGCCGCTTCCGCTTCCCGGGAGCCCGGCTCCCCGGCGCCGGCCTCGGGCGCGGCCGCTTCGGGCCCCGCGGAGGCCGCGGATTCTTCGGCGCCATCCTCCGGTTCGGGAGCCGCTTCCGGCGGCGGCGCCGGGACCGGCTCGGCGGGCGCGAGGGGCTCTTCGAAGGACGGGGCTTCGAGCTCCTCCTCCGCGAGGCCCGCTTCCGGACCTTCCTCGGCCCAGATGTCCTCGGGCTCTTCCTCGAGAAGGAGATCCTGGGCTTCGTCGGCGGCCGGCGGCGCTTCCTCCGCTTCGGTCTCCGGCGGCTCGTCCTCCGGCGACGCGTCCTCGGGGAGCCCCTCGGCGAGGTCCTCCCCGAGCGGCTCGCCGAGGAGGTCCTCGAGATCGTCGCCGAAGCCGTCCTCCCCGAGCCCGGGATCCTCGATGTATTCGGGCAAATCCTCGACGCTCTCCGGTTCGGGCGAAAGCGGAACCTGGTCGATGTCGAGCAGGTCCTCTTCGGGCTGGGAGAGCTCGATGGGCTCCGCCGGACGCGGCTTTCGGGGCGCGGGCCGCGGCTCCGGCGGCGGCTCATAGGCCGGAGGCTGCCGGTACGCCGGTTGATAGGGCGGCGGCTGCATGGGCGGCATGATCACCTGGATGGGCGGCATCGGTTGCGGCGCCTGCTGCGGCATGGGCGGCGGCATCGCCTGATGATAGGGCGGCGGCACCTGGGGCGGAGGCGGGGCTTCCGGCTGCCGCGGGCGGCGGCGGTCGCCGCGGCTTTGCGGCTCGTAGGGCTCCTCGTCAAAGCCGTAGCCCTCCGGCTCGCGCCGCTCGGGGCGGCCCGACTCCGGCCGCGGCTCCTCGCGGGGCGCGGCCTGGGGCGCGGCGGCGGGCTCCCGCAGGTCGCCCTTGTCCGCGATGGCGTCGAGGCCGCGGGGACGCTCGTCCTCCTCGGCGAGCTCGAAAACGGGCTCATCGCTCTCCTCGAGGATGCTCTCGTCCAAGGGCTCCTCGCGGTCGTCGAGGAAGAGAAGCTCCTCCTCCTCGGGCACGGGCAGGGCCTCGGCGGAACCGAAGCCGGACAGGGACAGGGCCGCGTCGGCCTCGCCGGCGGCCTCGCGGGCCTCCCTGGCGGCGGATTCCGCCTCGGCGGCGGCCAGGGCGGAAGCGGCCGCGGCGGCGGCGTCGCGGTTCGCCTGGTTGGCGTCGCGGAGGCGGGAGATGTTCTTCTCCCAGGCCTGCCTGAGCCCGGCGCCGTAGTTCTTCACGGCGTTCTCGTAGACGCCGATCCCGTCGAGGAGGTCGTCCACGGTCTCGTTGCCCTTGAGGCCCCGGAGCGTGACGAGGCGCTCGGCGGCGCCCACGGCCCGCTCGTCGTCGCCGAGGGCGCGATAGGCGGCCGAGAGTTCGGCCTGCACGAGGGGGTCGTCGGGATTCTCGCGCTCGAGGTCGAGGAGGGAGGCCTTGGCGCCTTCCCAGTCGCCCTTCCTGGCCCGGACGCGGGCGAGCTCGAGCCGGGCGGCCCGGTCCCCGGGCTTCGAGCGGATGTAGGCGAGGAGCTCCTCCTCCGCGCGGGCGAAGTCCCCGCGGGCGGCGGCGATGCGCGCGAGCTCGACGCGGAAGCCGACCTCGCGCGGGTCGAGCCTGAGGAGCTTTTCGTAGATGCCCTTCGCCTTCTCGTCCTCGCCTTCCTTGGCGAGGAGGGCGGCGTAGGGCTTGAGGGCCTTGACCTCGTCGGGCTTGCGGCGCAGGACATCCTCGAGGGCCGCGCGCGCCTCGGCGCGCTTGCCGAGGTTCTCGTAGAGCCCGGCGAGGTGGACGCGGAGCTCGTCGTTGTCCGGCATGAGCTCCACGAGGCGGATGATCTCCTGGAGCGCGGCGTCCCAGCGGCCGGCCTTCTCGAGGACCTGCTCGATGTTGAGGGCGGCGCGGATGAAGGAGGGATCGGCCTCGATGGCCTGCCGGAACCAGCGCAGGGCGTCCTCGACGCGGCCCTCCTCGGCGTGGACGAGGCCGATGTCGTTGCGCGCCTCCGCGTTGAGCGGATCAACCGCCAGGACCTGCGTGAAGAGGTCGATGGCGCGGCGGTGCTTGCCCGCGTGCAGGAGGGCCAGGCCGTACTTGTTCATCGCCTCGACCCAGCCCGGCCGGGCCTTCACGGCCTGCTCGTATTCCTTGAGCGCCTCCTCGTGCTTGCCGAGGGAGTCGTAGGCGTAGCCGAGGTTGTAGTGGAAGGAGGGGTAGTTCGGGTCGACCTGGAGGCCGCGCCAGAAGACCCTCACCGCCTTTTCGGGATCGCCCATCGCGCGATAGACGCCGCCGAGGTTGTTGTACGCCAGGACGTGGCCCGGATCGAGCTCGATGGCCTTGGCGTAGGCCATCTCCGCGGCCTTGAGGCCGCCGGTCTGCCGGTGGGCGTTGCCGAGGGTGAAGAGGATCTCCGCGTTGGTCGGCGCCTCGTCCAGGGCCCGCTCGAGGGCGCCTATCGCGTCCAGGGGCTTCCCGAGCTTGAGGTATGCGTCGCCGAGGCCGAGGAGGGCCTCCACGTTGCCGCTCTGGCGCCCGACCACGCTCGTGAAGGCGCCAAGCGCGTCCTGGGCCCGGCCGGTCCGCAGGTAGACCGTCCCGAGGAGGAGGCGGGCCTCCTCCGATTCGGGACGCTCCAGGAGGAACTGGCGCGCCATGCGCTCCGCCGACTCGAAGTCGCGGAGGCGCAGCGCGCCGCGGGCCCGCTCGAGGAGCTGGGTCGGGTTTTTCGGTTTGCTCGTGCTGCTCATCGTGAGGTCCTCGAGGGGCGGGCGGAGACCTCGGTGGAGAATTCCCCCGCCCTGGATGCGGATCCGCCCCGGAGGGCGGCGGAGTCGTAGGCCGCGACGGCGAAATAGAGGAGGCGCCCGTTCGCGATGCCCGAGACGAGGAGGGAGGTCGCCGCGCCCGCGTCGATGGGGCTCGGGCCCTCCGCCGCCCCGGTGCCGAAGTACTCGCCGGGCGCGTCGCCGTAATAGACGAGATAGCCCGCGAGGTCCGATTCGGGCACGCGGGACCAGCGAAGCTCGATGGCGCCGTTCCGCGGCTCGGCCGCGAGGCGGGCGGGCGGCGGCGGCGGCGGATCGGGCTCGTAGCGGAGGCCGATGGACGACAGGGAAGGCCCGAGGCGTCCGCCGCCGTCGGGGTAGAGTTCGGCGCGGAACTGGAGATAGCGCCCCCGGGCGGAATCGGGCAGGGCCTCGCCCGACCGGAAGGGCAGCCAGGGCGGGTCGTCGAGGCGCCAGGCGGCCCAGGAATCCGCGATGCGGTAGTAGAGCTCGACGCTCGAGGCGCCCGGCGTCGTCGACCGCGCCTCCGCGGCGAGGAGCCGGCTGTTGCCGAAGCCCAGGTCGACCACGGGGGACAGGACCAGGCCGGGATCGCGCCCGAGGGGCCGCAGCGCGGGCTTTTCGATCCAGCGGCGTGAGATCCGGAGCTCGTCGAGGAGACCGGAATAGTCGCCGGCGACGGCGAGGGAGGAGGTGGCGCCGATGGCGGGGGAGAAGACGACGCCGCCTTCCCTTCCCGTGCTGGTCGCGTGGGCCGCGGCCTCGGGCACCCCGTCCACGAGGTACTCAAGGAGGCCCGTGTCGCCGTCGAAACGCAGGAGGTGGTGCGACCAGGCCCGGGGGACGAGGGGGCTCCGCGCCCGGAGCTCGATCCG
>DAINBW010000201.1:3927-5767 GCA_036732745.1 Spirochaetales bacterium
CGTCGCGGCCCCGCCGCCGGAGTCGGGCCGCTCGAAGAAGCTCTCGAGGCTCCAGGAAACCCGCCCGCCGGCTATGACGCAGGACAGGCGCTGCGGCAGGACGCCGCCCGGGTGCTTTCGGAGGGATTGCCAGAGGAGGATGACCTCGCCGTTCTCCGCGACGGCCGGAAAGAGCCAGAATTCCAGGCTGAAGTCGCGGAAACGCGCGTCCTTGCCGAGAAGGGCGCCCTTGCCGGGCACCAGGGCCAGGGAGGAGCCGGGACCGCGGAAGGAGGCGGAACCGCCGCCGAGGAGGGATGCGGGCCCCTCGATCGCGAAGGCGGGGCCGGCCTCGACCGCGTAGTTGCCCGCCTCGTCGCGGGGCGGCGCGCCGCGGCTGTCGAAGTGGAGGAGGAGGTCGGTGTCCGCGTCGGGCCGGTAAGCGGCGTGGGAAAGGACAAAGGCGAGCTCGCCCTTGGCCCCGGGCAGGGCGGCCACCCCGTCGACGAGCCAGTCCCCGACGAGGGGGACGGCCCCGGCGAGGGGCAGGGCGGCGGGGGCGCCCGGGTCAAGAGGTCGGCCGTCCTGGCCGAGCCGTTCGGCGCCGCGGCCGGGAGAAAGCGCGATGCGCGCCTCGAGCCCCTTGCCCGGCGCGGCGGCGAGGGGGGCGATTCCGGCCGAGACGGCCGCGATCAGGGCGAGAAGGTAGACTATTCCCTTGTGTCTCATTCGTGCGTACATTTATTATCGTACACTATGGACCAGAATAAAGCGCCGAGAAAGCCCCGCGCCGCCGGTAATGCGGAGGAAAAGCCTCCAAACCCCGCCGAAGCGAGGCTCCTGCGCCTCCGGAGCCTCGTAAAACAGGCGCCGGGAGAGCCCGGGGTCTACATCATGCGCGACGCCGAGGCCAAGATCATCTATGTCGGCAAGGCGAAGGTCCTCAAAAACCGCCTTGCGTCGTATTTTACCGGCCGCAAGGACCTGAAGACCCGCCACCTCGTTTCCCGCATCGAATCGATCGAATGGATCATCGCGCCGAGCGAATACGACGCCCTCCTCATCGAAAACAACCTCATCAAGGAACACGGGCCGAAATACAACATCAACCTCAAGGACGGCAAGACCTACCCGAGCGTCCGCGTCACGAACGAGCCCTTCCCCCGCGTCTTCCGCACCCGGCGCATCGTCAACGACGGGAGCTCCTATTTCGGGCCCTTCCCGAGCGCGGAAACCATCGACGTCTACCTCGATCTCGTGCGCCGGCTCTTTCCCCTGCGCCGCTGCGTGATCCTCAAGAAGCGCGACACGCCCTGCATGTACTACCACATCGGCCGCTGTTCGGCGCCCTGCGCGGGCAAGATCGGCGCCGAGGAGTACGCCCTCCACGTCGAGGAGGTGAAGAAGCTCCTGGCCGGCGACACCGAAGCCCTCCTCGCCGAGCTCCGGGAGCGCATGGCCGAGGCCTCAATGGCCCTGCGCTTCGAGGAGGCGGCCCGCCTCCGCGACGCGGTCCAGGCCATCGAGCTCTTCGCGGGCCGGACCAGCGCCGTCGACTTCGACCCGGCCGCGCGGGACTACGTCGCCTGGGCGGCCGACGGCGACCTCATCGTCTTCGCGACCTTCCAGATGCGCGGCGGCAAGCTGACCGGCCGCGACGTCTACCGCAGCCGCCTCTACGGCGCGGAGGACGAGGCCCTCGAATCCTTCCTCATGGGCTACTACGAGGAGGGCCGCCCTCCCCCGCCGCGCGTCTTCCTCCCGGCGCCCCCCGAGGGGATCGGCGTCGTCGCGGAGTACTTCCGCAAGGAGCTAGGCCTCGAGGTCGCCTTCCTGCCGCCGGACGGCGCCGGCCCGGAGG
>DAINBW010000202.1:0-5748 GCA_036732745.1 Spirochaetales bacterium
TGTCAAGCGACATCAGGAACTGACCCCCTGGCGACATGAACTTCTGACCCCCTCCTTGAGTTATTGAGAGCCCTCAACGAGGGCTGGCTTGACGAGTCCGGACTTGCGCTTGGCCTTTAGCCTAAAAGAGTCGCCGCGGATGGTTATCACCTGGCTGTGGTGGAGCAGGCGATCGAGGATGGCAGCCGCGACCACGACGTCGCCGAATATCTCCCCCCATTCGCCGACGGAGCGATTGGTCGTGACAAGAGTAGCGGCGCGCTCGTAGCGGCGGGAGATGAGCTGAAAGAAAAGGTTGGCAGCGTTCTTCTCCAGCGGCAGGTAGCCGAGCTCGTCGACGATGAGCAACTTGGGGCCCGCGTAGTAGCCAAGTCGTTCCTCAAGTCGCCCTTCGGATTGGGCCTTGGCGAGGACAGCGATCAGGTTCAGCGCGGTGATGAACAGCACCGAATAACCGCGCTGGATGGCTTCGCGGCCGAGGGCGATCGCGAGATGGGTCTTGCCCACCCCCGGAGGTCCTTGAAGGAGCACCGAGTCGCCGTTGGCGACCCAGCGGCTCGTGGCCAGCTCCCGGATCACCTTCGGATCGACGGAAGGCTGCGCGGCGAAGTCGAAATCCTCGAGAGTCCGCACGGCGGGAAACTTCGCGATCGAAAGACCCATCGCGATCCGCCGTTGGTCCTTGTGGGCGATCTCCGCCTCGCAGAGAAAGGCGAGCGCTTCCCTGAGCGAAAGGTCACGACGGGCGGCTTCGTCCAACAGGGTGTCAAGTCGATCCCGCACCGCGGTGAGCTTGAGCCTCGTGAGCATGGGCGAAAGGGTGTCGAGCTCTTCCATCGTCACGCCTCCGCCGCGGCGGCGTACTCTTCAAGCGACCGCGAGAGTTCGCCTGGTTGGACCTTCGGCGCGCCGGGAAGCGCCAACCCGAAGTAATGACGGGGGTTGATGACCCGCTCTTTCCGGCCGTTGGATTCGCCGTGCCGGGCGATCTCGCATCCGGCGTGGTGGATGGTCACGACACCGTCCCGGACGCGTACGGTGACCTCCTGCCCGATGTGCCGCCATGGGACCGAGTAGCTGTTTGTGTCCAGCTCGACGCAGAGGTCCGTGTGGACCACCCGGCGATACTCGCGGACCTGTACGAAGGCGGGTTTTCCCTCGATGGTCTTGAGCGTGGCGCGCTCGCGCTCGAAACGGTCGATGGGACGCTCCTCCGTCGTCCCGTGGACACGGACATCGGCGATCTCACGCATCCAGCGTTCGAGGTGCGCCTCAAGGTCGGCAAAGGATGCGAACTCCCGGCCCGCGATCGCGTTCCGCTTCACGTAGGCGACTCCGCGCTCGTCCTTGCCCTTCGTGCGCGCCCGATAGGGAGCGCAGGCCCGCGGCGTGAAGCCCCAATGCTTCGCGAAAGCCTTGAAACGCTCGGAGAACACGACCTCGCGGGTCTTCACGTCGTGACTCGTGACCAGGGGCTTCGGGTTGTCGAGCAGCACCACATCGGTGACCCCGCCGAAATGCCGGAACGCCCCCTCCATGCCCGCAAGCCATGCCTCCAGGCGCTCGTTCGCGAAGGCCCGCACATAGTTTCGCCGCGAGAAACCGAGGGTCAGCACGAAGAAGTAGACCTTGGTCTCCTCCCCGGCGATCGTGACGAAGCGCTCCCCGAAGTCGATCTGGGCTTGTTCTCCCGGCCCCGTCTCGAAACGCGTCGTGGCCTGTGCCTAGGCGCGGGCGAGGGTCCTGTGCGCCCGCACCGCTCGTTCCACGGTGCGCAGGCTCACCGACAGGCCTTTTTCATTCTCGAGCTCCTGGCGGATCACCTCGGCATTGTTGCCATGCTTCCGCATCTGGGCCTTGAGCCAATCGTCGAGCCCGTCCAAGGCCCTCGGCCGCTCGGGAGCCTTGTACTCGATCCAGCCGCCGGCATGGAGATACCGCTTCACCGTCGTCTTGCTCATCTCGAGTTTCTTGGCGATGGCCTTGTGCCCCATACCGAGTCGCCTGAGCGCCAGAATTTCACTCACCTCGTCCGGCAGCTTCATGACCGTGCTTCCGTTCTCATCCCGGAAGCCAACCACGCCGCGTTCGTTCTGTTCCATGCCTTCCCCACGACTTCAGGGGGTCAGTTCCTGGTGTCGTCCGGGGGTCAGTTTCTCATGTCGCCTGACATCCAGACCTTCCCGCCCCTGCCCATCCATGCTAGGATGCCCGCATGGACCCCACCGGCACCTTCGCCATCTTCGCCATCTTCATCGCCGTCCCCACCATCGTCTTCGGCTTCATCTACCTCTCCAAGCGCAGCAAGCACGAAGTCGAAAAACTCAAGTACCGCAAGGAAATCCTCGAACTCGAAGTGGACAAGGAAACCATCCGCCTCGAATCCCTCCGCGAGGAAAACCGCAAGCTCGACCGCATGATCTCCGACGGCCGCGACGCGCGCTAGTCGACGCGCGTTCCCGTGGCGAAAAAAGGCCCGGCGGACCTATGTCTGCCGGGCCTTGCGTTTGAGCGGGGCCGATACGAAATGCCGAAGAAACGCTAGCGCAAACCTTCCGCTACCTCCGAAAGCAGCCGACGGTAGAGGATATCCGCGGCACGGAACGCGGCCAGGGCCGGCGCGACCTTCCGTTGCACGACGAGCGCCTTCTCCCGGTCGAGCGGCTGCGCATAGAGGTGGCGAAAGATATGGCGAAAAGCCCGAAGCTCATCGAGAAGGAGCAGCGTCCCCCTGTCGAACAGCGCGGGCCGGACGCCAGGGATATCCAGCGTCATGCGCTTCAGAAGATCACGGTGCCACGATACCGGATCGAGACCGTTCTCGAAAAACTTCGCGATCCTGAGGCAGTAGTTTTCGATTACCCCGTAGAGGTTGTGGATCGTATAGCCGAGCGCCCCGTAATCGAGTTCGTCCTCCGCTCCCGAAATGATCCGCGCCTCGGCCTTGGCGTTTGCCCCGGCGACGCGCTCAAGGTCGTCGGCGTCGGCGGCAAGCTCGGCGATAAGGCGCTCGTAATCTTCAGCTCTTCTTTTCATAGAGCACCTTCCCCTCATCGGCCGCGGCTTGGGCCAATCCGCTTCTCAATGACGCGTAGGGTATGATATCCACGGCGAAAGGCGAATCTTCCGCCAACCTCAGGATGCCGGCGTAGTCTCCGCCTTCGACGACCAGGTCGATGTCCGAAGAGGCTCCAAAATTTCGGCCCGGCAACAGCGAACCGAAAAGGATCACTCGTCGCACCTCGCCGTCTGATTCGCCGATGGCGAGAGCGAGCCGCGCGGCCTCGCGCAGGGCCTGTTCTCTCCTGGCGGACAGGTAGGCTTCGGCGGCCAGGTTTTCACGCCGTTGCCGCTCTATGATCGCCGCGATCCGGGGATCCTGGCTTGTTCGTTCACGCACGGCACTCCCGCCTTATTCCGCCAAGATCCCCCGTGCCCGCGAATCGATCGTGTTCAGCATGTTCATGAGCGCCGGCTTCTCCACGAGATCGATGAGCCGCGCCTCCACGAACTTCTTCGCCTCGTCGGTGTAGGTGCCGCCGGAGATGCAGTAGCCCTTCCCCGCCTTGAGGTCCTTGAGCCGCGCGTGGAAGTCCCGCACGGAAAGCTCGCCCACGACGCCGCCGGAGCGGATGAAGCGGAAGAGGATGATGTCCGACCACTTGGAGGTCTCCACCTCGGCCAGCACGTCCGCCCAGTCGTTCTTCTGCACCGAGATGTCGGTGACCTTGACCTTGGCCTTGGGGAAGTAGCTCAGGACGATCTTCCGGCAAAGCGTGACGAACTCGCTCGTCGCGCCGAGGAGGTAGGTCTGCAGGTTCCGGTTGGAGTTGAGCTCCTTGAACTGCCCGAGGAGGGCGGGCACGTCCTTGTAGTTCGGGTAGATGGACTGGATCTCGTTCAGGACCACCACGGCCTTGCCGATCTCGTTGCCCTTGAGATAGGCCGCGGAGAGCCGGTACTTGAGCTCCACGGAGGTCTCGATCTTGACGTCCGCGTGCTTGAGTCCGATCTCGAAATCCTGGATCGCCTTGTCGAAAAGTCGTTGGTTCAGGTGGACCGTGCCGGCGAAGAGGGCGGCCTGGGGTCCGAGCGCCGGATCGGCGCGGAGGTGGGTGAAGATCTTGAGGGATTGGTCGAGGTTCCCGAGCTCGTAGTAGCACTCCGCGATGGCGAAGAGCGACTCCTTGTCGTCCGGCTCGATGTCCACCGCCCGCCGGAGCACCGCCAGGGCCTCCTTGTAGGCCTTGGTCTTGAAGTAGGCGTGCCCGAGGTAGCGGAGCGTCATCGCGTGCTCGCCGTTGGAGGCCGCGGCGGACTTGAGGAGGGCCACCGCCTTTTCGTACTGCCGGCGCTGGAACTCGAGATAGCCCAGGTTGAAGTTGACGTCGAAGCTGTCCTGCTTGATGGTCCGGGCGATCGCCAGCCCCTTGTAGGCCTCGTCGAAGCGGTTGAGGCGGAGGGCCGAGATGCCGTGCCGCATGTTGGCGGTGAACTCGTCCAGCTCGGGATTGCCCGCCGCGACCTCGGAAAGGAGCTCGTAGTGCTTGAGCGCCCGCTCCCAGTCCTGCTCCGCCCAGGCGATCTCGCCGATGGCGGCCAAGGCCTCCGGGTCCTTCGGGTTGGTGGCCAGGCGGCGGTTCGCCTCCTTCAGGACCTGGCTTCGGTCCTTGGCCTTGAGCTTCTTGCCGCGGTGGCCCGAGTCCTTGCGCTTCGTGCCGGCGGCGCCGACGACGATGATGCCGAAGGCCAGGACGATGACCACGATTATGATCGGAAGCAGGGCTTGCATGGCTTAAATAGTGTTGCGAAGGGGCCCTAAAGTCAACCGCCGGCGCGCGCCCTGCGGCCCGCCTCGGCGCCCAATTGCCGGAAAACCGCGCGAAAATCCGCGTCCATGAAGCCGGCCATGATCCCCTTCTGCCCCGAAAAGTCCTCCCGGGTGGAGGAACCCAGCCGGTAGCGCACGTAGCAGCGCCCCGCTCCGCGCGCTTCCAGGTACCAGCCCCCGGAGACGTCGGTCAAGGCGCCGTCGCCGGAGCTCGAGCGGAAGGCGATCACGCCCGCCCGCCCACCCTCCAGGTAACTCGCCGCCGCGTCAAACTCGTACTCGCTTGCAAAGCCGAACCAGAGTACCTTGACCGCCGTGCGCTGCCTGAAACGGATTGGCCCCTCCATCCCCGGGGGCGAAAGCCGCTTCATGAGGGCCACCCGGCCGAAAAAGCCCGGATAGGCCTCAAAATCGAGGAGCGTCGAGTAGAGCAGTTCAAAAGGCAGCTCAAAGACCGCCTCGTAGTCCGCCTCCATGCGAAGGTAGCGCTTCCCGCCCTCGACCGCCGGCAAGGCCGAGACGGCACCCAAAAGCCGGTGCGCCTCGGCCCCTGGCTTCAAACCGGCGTCCTCCGCGGGCTCCGAGGCCCCGGAAGGCGCCAGCGCGAGGAGCGCCGCACACTCCGCGGAAATACCCCCCTGCCCCGCGGGCAACGCCGGCAGGGCCGAAAGCGCCGGGGTCGCCCGCGCCCTCGTCTTCGCGTCCACACCTTCGGCCAAAAGACCGCCTCCGGCCCCAACCGCCAATGCCGCCAAGCAAAAGCCCGAAACCAGGCGCCGCCGCGAAAGCGGCGCGTCCCCCGAGCGAAAAAGCCTCATCCCCGCTCCCTTCACCCTCTCCGAATCTTTTTCAATTCTTCATCTTCTTAGTGCTGTTCGTGTCTTGTTTTTCCTTAGTGCTGTTCGTGTTTCTCTTAA
>DAINBW010000203.1:0-5707 GCA_036732745.1 Spirochaetales bacterium
CGCCGTCATCGTGGTGGACGGCAAGCGGATTGGCCGCGCCTGGGGGGCCAAGGGAAGCCCCTTCGAGACGCGGGAGGTCCTGGCCGGGTCCCACGTGATCCGCCTCGAGCTCGAGGGCTACGAGCCCGTGGAGGCTTCCTTCGAGTTGCCCGCCGCCGGCGCCTCGCTCGAGTATTCCCTTGCGAGGATCCTGGCCGCCGTGCCGCGGGCGACCATCGCGATCGACGGCAGGGGCCAGGACTGGGCCGGCGTGGCGCCCCTCTTCACGGATCCCGCGGGAGACGACCGCCTGCCGGCCATCCCCGGCACCGACGTGACGGCTGTTTACCTCTGCGCGGACGATACCTATTTGTATTGGCGCGCCGACTTCGCGGACGGCACGCCCAAGCCGGCGGCCGACGACCGGCTCTACTCGATCGAGGTCCGGAACGGCGAATGGAGCCTGAAGGGCACGCGCAACGCGAGCTTCCAGGTCCTGTTCACCGCGGATTCCCTGGCCGCCGGGAACTACGGCCGCGTATCGGTCCAGGAGCGCGTCGACGCGGCCGCTTCCCGCCAACTCTTCTATGACGACAAGGCCTCGTCGGTCAGGTTCGGCGAGGGCTTCATCGAGGCTCGCTTTCCAATCTCCTTGTACGCTTCCCTCCTCCCCGTGGGCGCCTACGACATCGGCTTCCAGGTCCGGGTGATGGGGAAGGAATCCTCCACCAGGGACGAGACCATGGAGATAGGCGCCCTCATGCCGCGCGGCGCCGCGAAATGACGACGGGCCCGCGTTAACCCTTCCGCGCCGCGGACGGCGGCGCTATACTCCGCTCCATGCGAGGTGGATCAATGAACAGGAACGGCAAGGCTATCGCCTTTGGAGCCCTCATCGCCCTGGCGCTCGCCGCGACGGCGGCGCTGGCTTCCTGCGCGGGCGCCCCGGCCGCCGCAACCGAGGATGCGAGCCGCCGCAAGGGCGGGTCCGGCGCCGCCGCCGGCGCCGTCGTGGCGATTTTCGATTTCGAGCTCAAGGGCGGCGGGGCCGCCTACGAGGGGCTCAAGTCGGAGGCCGCGCTGGCCATCGCCGAAGCCCTGGTCAAGGGCGGCGTCCTCAGGCCCGTGGAGCGGAGCCAGCTTGAAAAGGCCCTCGCCGAGCAGGAACTGGCCCTTTCGGGCCTCGTGGACGACGCCACGGCCGCCCGTGTCGGCCGACTTTCCGGCGCGCGCTACGCCCTCCTCGGCTCCCTGTCCATCCTGGGCGACCAGGCCCGCCTCTCCTGCCGCCTCATCGACGTCGAAACGGCCGAGATCGTCTTCGCCGAAAGCGTCGTCGGCGACGCGAAGGATGTCTTCGAGCTCGCGGACGAGCTCGCCGGCACGGTGGAGGACGAGTTCTCGAAATGAAGACCGCCGAACTCCGGGCCGCCGGCGCTCTCGCTCCCCGGGCCTTGGGCTTCGTTTTCGCCCTAGCCTACGCCCTGGCCTTCACCCACGCGCCCCCGGCGGCCCAGTCGGCCCCGGCGGCCGCGCGCGCCGCCGACGAGGCCGCCGTGCTGACCGTCTTCCCCTTCCGCACCGCGGCCGAGCCCGCCTACGCCTTCCTGGGCGAGTCTTTCTCCGAGGCGCTCACGACCAAGCTCGTGGGCCTGCGCGGGATCAAGGTCTACGAGCGCAGCCAGTTCTCCAAGGTCGCGGGGGAACTGAGCCTCGAGAAGGACGCGGCCGCCTTCTTCGACGCCGCCACGACGAGCCGTTCGGGCCGGGTGGTCTCCGTCGACTACGCCATCCTCGGCTCCGCGACCCTGGCCGGCAAGCGCCTGCGCTGCGAGGTCCGGCTCGTCCACGTCAACACGGGAAAGGCCGTCCTGGCCCAGGAATTCGCCGGCGAGTATCCCGGGGAGCTCTTCCAGCTCCAGGACAAGGCGGCCCTGGCGGTCGCCCGCGCCCTCGAGCTCAAGCTCTCCGACCTCGAGATGCGCCGCATGACGCGAAAGCCCACCGACGACGCCGACGCCTACGCGCTCTACAATTCCTGCCTGGCCTCCGGCGATCCCAAGGGGCGGATCGCCCTCCTGGAGCGGGCCCTGGCCAAGGACCCGGCCTTCGTCCAGGCCCTGTCCCTGCTCGCCGACCTCTACGAGGAGTCGGGCGATCCGGTCGCCGCGATGGGCGCCTACGAGCGCCTCCTGGCCGCGGATCCCGCCGACGCCCGCGCCGCCTACAACCTGGCCCTGCTCAAGCTCGACGCCTACGACCTGTCGGGGGCGACGAAGCTCCTCGAGAAGCTCGTCGCCGAACGGGGCTTTGACGCGGACCTGGGCTACCACCTCGGGCTCGCGAAGGAATTCGGCAGCGACGGGGCGCGCTTCGGCGCGGGCTCGGACCTGCGCGCCGCGCGCGAGCAGTACCTGCGCGCGGCCGCGGCCGACGAACGGCACGCCGAGTGCCGCTACGCCCTCGGCGTGGCCTCCGCCTACCTCGCGCAGGGCGCCGCGGAGCCGGCCGATCAGCTCGGCCTCGTCGCCGAGGCCGCGACGGCGCTCCGCGGCTACCTGGCCCTGGCGCCCGAGGCGGACAACCGCGCCGAGATCGAGGAGAACATCGCCCTCCTCGAGCGGTCCAAGTCCGAGCTGGAAGCCTATCTCGGCGCCAAGAGGTAGCGGCGCGCGGCCGCCGGCGGAGCCCGCCGACCCCGGCCGGCGCGCCTTGACGCGGGGCGCGCGAGCGGCTACCGTGGCGCACAAGCCATGCGCATACTCCACGCCTCCGACCTCCATCTCGGCAAGACCCTCCACGAGCGCGGCCTCCTCGAAGACCAGGCGCGCATGCTCGAATGCCTCCTCGACGCGATCGCGGCGGAGCGGCCGGCGGCCCTCCTCCTCGCGGGGGACATCTACGACCGCGGCGTGCCGCCGCCGGAGGCGATCGGCCTTTTCGACTCCTTCCTGAACCGCGCCGCCGCCCTCGATCCGGAGCTCGCCGTCATCGTCGTGCCGGGCAACCACGACTCCGCCTCGCGCCTTGCCTTCGGCGCGGGCCTGCTCCGCCGGGCCGGCGTCCACTTCCGGACGCGGGCGGAGGAGGCGGCCGAGCCGGTCATGGTCGAGCGGGAAGGGGAAGCCCTCGCCGTCTTCGCCCTGCCCTACCTCAATCCGGGCGCGCTCCGGCGCTCCGGCCCGCCCGCCGGCGCTCCGGGCACGGAGGGACTCCCGCGGCCGGCCGAACCCGAGTTCGACTTCGAGGCGCCGGCGGAGTCCCTCCTGCGCTCGCAGGCCGAGCTCTTCGACGAGGCCCTGCGCCGCGCGACGCCGCGCCTGGTCAGGGGAGCGCACAACGTGCTGCTCGCGCACTGCTTCGCGGCCGGCTGTTCCTCCAGCGAGTCCGAGCGCGCCTTCGTGGGCGCGGCCGAGCTCGTGGACGCGGCGGCCTTCGACGCCTTCGACTACGCCGCCCTCGGCCACCTCCACCGGCCGCAGGCGGCGGGGCGCAAGGGCCGCTATCCCGGTTCGCCCCTGGCCTACGCCTTTTCCGAGGGCGACGCGGGCGACCGGGGCTTCCTCCTCGTCGAACTGGCCTCCGGCGGCTTCGAGGCCCGCCTTCTCCCCGCGAAGCCGCTCCGCCGCCTGCGCCGCGTGACGGGGCCCTTCGCCGAGCTGTCGGCCCCCGGCGCGCTCCCCGAGGCGCGCGGCGACTACGTGGAGGCGAGGCTCACGGACGAGTTGCCCGTCCTTGATCCGGCCGACGCCCTCCGGGCCAACTTCCCCCACCTCCTTTCCGTGCGCCAGGCGGCCTTCGAGATCAAGGCGGCGGGAACGGGAGCGGCGGGCGCTGAGGCCCGGCCGCGTTCCGCGGAGACCGGCGCCGCGGCGGCCGCCGGGGATTTCGAGGCCTTCCACCTCGAGCTCCGCGGCGAGCCTCCCGATCCGGAAACCCGCGCCCTCTTCACCGAGCTTCTCGCGGAGGCCGAGCATGCGGCCCTCTAGGCTCGTCCTCGAGAATTTCGGGCCCTACCGGGCGCGGGCCGAGGTGGACTTTTCCCGCCTCGGGCCGATCTTCCTCGTCTGGGGCAAGACCGGCTCCGGCAAGACGAGCCTCTTCGACGCGATGACCTACGCGCTCTACGGCAAGGCCGCCGGCGCCCGCGACGGGCTCGAGCGCCAGCTGTGCTCGCATTATGCGAAACCGGGCGAGCGCCCCCTCGTGGAGTTCGAGTTCGCGCTCGGCGCCGAGGAGCTCAAGGCCGTCCGGTCGCCGCCCCACCAGCGGGTCAACCGCAAGGGGGTCCAGGCCGAAGCGCCGGCCGAGGCCGCCCTCTATCGCCGGGAAGGCCGGGACTGGGTCCTCGTGGCCGACAAGATCACGGAGGTGGACGAGGCGGTGCGCGCTCGGCTCGGCCTCTCCGCCGACGAGTTCTCCAAGATCATCCTCCTCCCCCAGGGCGAGTTCCAGCGCTTCCTGGAGATGGACTCAGGCGAGCGCGTCGGGATCCTCGAGAAGCTCTTCCCGGTCGATCTTCACGACGCGGTGGCCGAACTCGCGCGGTTGCGGGCCAAGGCCGCGGTCGAAGAGCAGCGCCGCGTCGGCCTGGAGATCCTCCGTCTCCGCGCCGAGCTCGAAGGCGGCGCGGCGACGGGCGCGGCCGGAGCCGCCGGCGGGGCCGGTGGGGCCGGTGGGGCCGGCGGGGCCGCGACGGAGGCGGCCGCCGAGAGCCCGGAGGCGGCCCTGGCCCGGCTCAGGTCGACGGAAGCCGCGGCCGAGGCCGAACGGGTGGCGGCCCTCGACGCGCTTCTCGCGGCGGAGGCGGCCCTGCGCCTGGCCAGGGAGGCGGCCGAGCGCTCCGCCAACGCCGCCCGCGCGGCGGCGCGCCTCGCCGCGCTCGAGGAGCGGCTCGACGAGGCGGCGGCGCGGCGGGAGGCCGTCGCGAAGGCGCGCGCGGCTGCCGGGGCGGCGCCGGCCCTGGATCGCGCGGCGCGCGACCTGGCGGCCCGCGACCGGGCGCGGGTCGAGGCGGCCGCCCGGGCGGCCGAGCTGGCCGCCCTCGAGTCGCGGCGGTCGGAGACCGAGGCCGCCGCCGGGCGATCGGTCGAGGCGGCCGCCGCGATGGCCGACCTGGACCGGGAGCTCGGCGAACTCGCCAAGGCCGCCGAGGCCTATCGCGGCCTGGCGGCGGCGGCGGCGCGGCGGGCCCGCGCGGCCCGCGCGGCGGAGGAGGCGGAGCTTCGCGTCCCCGCGGCCCGCGAGGAGGAAGCGCGCGCGCGATCTGCCCTCGCCGAGGCGAGCGTCAGCGCGGAAGGGGAGGAGGTCGTCCAGGCCGAATTCGAGACCGCCCGCCTCGTCCAGGAGGCGGCCAAGCTCCACGCGGACCGGGCCGAGGCGGCGGCCGCCGCCGCCCGCGCCGCCGAGCGCGGGCGCGAAGCCCTCCGCGAGGCGACGGAGCGCTTGGCCGCCGAGGCCGCTTCCCTGGCCAGGCTTGAGGAGGCCGAGCGGGCTTCCCTCGCCGCGACCCTGGCGGCGGGGCTGCGCGAGGGCGAACCCTGCCCGGTCTGCGGCTCCGCCGCGCATCCCGCGCCCGCCCGCGCCCACGGTGCCGTGCCTGGCGGGGCCGGCGCAGGGCTTCCCGCCGAGGGCGACGCGGTCGCCGCGCTTCCGCGCCGCCGGGAGGCGCGGGACCGCGCCCTGGCCGCCGCTTCCGAGGCCAAGGCCCGCGCGGAACGCGACGCGG
>DAINBW010000204.1:0-5699 GCA_036732745.1 Spirochaetales bacterium
GGGGGCGGAGGCGAAATCGGACTGCCTCGCCGCCTACGAACCCGGCGAGGCGGTCCTCGAGATCGAGATCTCGTCGAAGGTGGGAACGCTTTTCGGCAAGGCCATCCGCGGGAGCGCGGCCGCCGCCGCGGCGGAATTCGGCGCCGGGGGAAAGCTGTCCATCCGCGACGACGGGGCCCTCGACTACGTCGTCGCCGCGCGCGTGGAGGCGGCCCTGCGCGCCGCCGGGCTCGGGCGGAAGCCGGCCGCGGCGCGGGCGGCGCCGCGCGGGGAGCCAAGTTCCCGCGCCCGGCTCCGCCGCACCAGGCTCTACCTGCCCGGCGACCAGCCCGACCTGCCGATCAACGCGGGGCTCTTCGGCGCCGACTCCATCCTCCTGGACCTCGAGGACTCCGTCGCGCCGGAGCGAAAGGCCGCCACGCGGATCCTGGCGCGGCGCCTCCTAGAATCGCACCGCGATTTCTTCGGCGCCTCGGAGCTGGCGGTCCGCGTGAATCCGCTCGGGGAATCCTTCGGGCCCGAGGACCTCGAGGAGATCGTTCCCGCCTTTCCGCAGGCCTTGGTGCTGCCCAAGTGCGAGTCGGCCGAGGATGTCGCGGCCTACGACCGCGAGGTGTCGCGCCTCGAGGCGGCCGCGGGCATTCCGGTCGGATCGATCCTCTTCATGCCCATCGTCGAGACGGCCCGCGGCGTGGCCAAGGCGGCGGAGATCGCCGCCGCCTCGGGACGCAACGCCGCCCTCTGTTTCGGCGCGGAGGACTACAGGCGCGACCTCGGCGTGGCCCGGCGGCCGGACGAGGGAGAGATCCTGGTCGCGCGGAGCCTCGTGGCCATCGCGGCGCGCGCCGCCGGGATCGGCGCCCAGGACTCGGTCTTCGCGGACACGGAGGACGAGGCCGGACTCGAGGCCTCGGCGCTCGCGGCCAGGAACCTCGGCTTCTCCGGGAAGGGCGTCGTGCATCCCCGGCAGATCGCCGTCGTGCATCGCGCCTTCGCGCCGGGCGCCGGTGAAGTGGGGGCCGCGCGCCGCGTCCTGGCCGCGATGGCGGCCGCGGACGGCCGGGGCGTCGTCTCCCTGGATGGAAAGATGATCGACGCGCCGGTCGCCGAGCGGGCGCGCCGGCTCGTGGAGTACGCCGAAAGCGCCGAGCGCGCCGCGAAGGGATACTGACATGGAAAGCAGCACGAACGCCGTTGGCCGGCGGCTTCCGGCCGAAATCGGCGGCCGGCGGATCGAGCCCTTCCGCGGAGCCTTCGCGGCGCCCGGCCGGGCGGAGGAGCCCCGCGGCCCGGGTCCCCGCGTCCGGAGGGCCGCGGGGCGCGGCCGGCCGGTCAAGCTCGTCGCCTCGTGGGACGAGCTCCTGGACCGCCTCGAGCTCCGCGACGGGATGACCGTCTCCTTCCACCACCACCTCCGCGACGGCGACGCGATCGTCAACGAGACCGTCGCGCGCCTCGCCGCGCGCGGCCTCAAGGGGCTGGTCATCGCGCCGACGGCGCTCTTCCCGACCCACGACAAGCTCGTGCCCTACATTGAATCCGGGGTCATCGAGCGCGTCGAAGGTTCGATGAACGGGCGGGTGGGGGAGGCCTGCTCCCGCGGCGCGATGCGCGGTCTCTCGGTCCTCCGCTCGCACGGCGGCCGCGGACGGGCCATCCAGGCCGGCGAGCTGCCGATCGACCTCGCCGTGATCGCCGCGCCCTGCGCCGATCCCTTCGGCGACGCGAACGGCCTTTACGGCAAGTCCGCCTGCGGGCCGCTGACCTATCCGGAGCCCGATTCGGTCTACGCCGGGCAGGTCGTGGTCGTCACCGACGGCCTCGTGCCCTATCCCTGCTCGCCTTGGTCGATCAAGGGCGGCAACGTCGATTACGTGCTCGAGGTGCCCTCCATCGGCGATCCCTCCAAGATCGTGTCGGGCACGACGCGGTTGACGCGGAGCCCGACCCAGCTCCTCATCGCCGAGATGGCCGCGCGCTTCGTCGAGGGCGCGGGCATCCTCCGGGAGGGCTTTTCCTTCCAGGCGGGCGCCGGCGGCATGTCGCTGGCCGCGGTCGCCCGCGTCGCCGAGCGGATGCGCAAGTCGGGGATCAAGGCCTCCTTCGCCCACGGCGGCGCGACGGGCCTCCTCGTCGGCCTCCTCGAGGAGGGGCTCCTCGGCGCGATAGTCGACCTCCAGAGCTTCGACCTCGAGGCCGTCCGCTCCTGCCGCGAGAACCCGCGGCACATCGAGTCGACGCCCTTCACCTCCTACGGGCCCCAGGGCGCGGGCTGCTCGGCGAGCATGCTCGACCTCGCGCTCCTCGGCGCGACGGAGATCGACCTCGACTTCAACGTCAACGTGAACACGCATTCCGACGGCCTCCTCCTCCACGGGATCGGGGGGCACCAGGACGCGGCCGCGGGCTCCTCCTGCTGCGTCGTGACGGCGCCCCTGTTCCGCAAGCGGATACCGATCGTGCGCGAACGCGTCACGACGGTCTCCTGCCCCGGCGAGGTGGTGGACGTCCTCGTGACCGAGCGCGGCATCGCGGTGAACCCCCGGCGCGGCGATCTCCGGGAGCGCGCGCTCGCGGCGGGGCTTCCCGTCGTCGGGATCGAGGAGCTGATGGACGCCGCCCGGAAGATAACGGGAATTCCCGAAGAGCCGCGCTTCAAGGACCGGCCGGTCGCCCTCGTCGAGTGGCGGGACGGCGGGGTCCTGGACATGGTTCGCGAGCTGGACCGATGAGGGAGCGGGGCAGCGGCCGGAAGGCCGCTCCGGCCCCGACTCCGGACGATACGCGGAGCGCCGGCCGACCGGCGCCCGGAAAGAGGATGGAACGATGAACGACACGATCGGATACGAATCGAGGGCGAAGGGTTGCCTCGCCGGACTCGCCTGCGGAGACGCGATGGGCGACGTCGGCCGCAACCAGGCCTTCCGCGACCGCTACGGCATCGTGGACGACATGTACGACGGCGCGAAGAGCACCGACGACACCGAGTTCGCCGTCCTCACGGCGGTGACCCTCCTCGACTGCGGCGGCGAGCTGACCGTGGAGGCCCTCGTCGGCTCCTGGAAGCGCCGCATCCTCGACCAGGGAGGCCTCTTCGACCGGGGCGGCGTGCCCCTCTACGGCGCCGTCGACAACCTGCGGCGCGGCCTCGTGCCGCCGCTGTCCGGACGCTACAACACGCTCAACATCGACGACGGCGCCGCGATGCGCATCGCGCCGGTGGGCATCGTCGCCCGCGACGAGGCGCACGCCGCCGAGCTCGCCGCCCTCGAGGCGAGCATCAGCCACTACGAGGACGGCGTCTACGCCGCCGTCGCCTGCGCCGTCGCGACGCGGCTGTGCATCGAGGGCGCCACCGCGGAAGAGGCGGTCGCCGGCGCGATGCGCCACATTCCCGCCGATTCCTGGCTTGGCGTGACGATGCGCCGCATGCTCGACCTCGCCGCCTCCGCCGGCTCCATCGAGGCGGCCTGGTCGCGTCTCCACACCGACTTCTACACGCCCCGCCATTCCATCAGCCCCGAGGCGATCCCCGAGGCCCTCGGCGTCTTCCTCCTCACGGGCGGCGACTTCCGCAAGGGCATGTTCTGGGCGAGCAACTTCGGCCGCGACGCCGACACGATAGCCGCCCTCGTCGGCGCGCTCTCCGGCGCCAGGCAGGGCTACGAGGTCATCCCCGCCCATTGGGTCGAGCGCGTCAGGCGTCCCGCGGGCGTCTGCCTCAAGTTCGCCGCCTCGCACGACGTCGTCGAACTCGCCTCCGAGCTCGCGCGGCTCGGCGCGAAGTTCGGCAACTGAGGCGGGGGCGCCCGAAAGATGAGCGACAGAAAGGAAATCTGCGTCGTCGGAAGCGTCAACACCGACCTTCACGCCAGCGTCGAGCGCTTTCCGCTCGCCGGCGAGACCGTCGGCGCCACGGGTTTCGGCGTCTCGGGAGGGGGCAAGGGCGCCAACCAGGCGGTCGCCCTCGCGAAGCTCGGGGCCCGGCCCTTCCTCGTCGCGAAGCTCGGCGACGACGCCTTCGGCCGGGACCGGCTCGCGGATTTCCGCGCGCTCGGCATGGACCTGACGGGCATCCGCGTCGAAAGCGGCCTCTCCTCGGGCGTCGCCCTCGTCGAGACGGAATCGGGGGGGCAGAACCGCATCGTCATCGCGGCCGGGGCCAACGCCGCGGTCGACGGGGCCTATGTGGAGTCCCTCGGGCCAAGGATCGCGGGAGCCGCCTTCGCGCTGTTCCAGCTCGAGCTGCCCCTGGCCGCGGTCCGCCGCGGCCTCGAGCTGGCCAAGTCGGGCGGCGCGGCGACCATCCTGGATCCCGCGCCGGCCGCGCCCCTTCCCGACGACGTCTTCGCCCTCGTCGATTACCTGACGCCCAACGAGACCGAGACCGAGACCCTGACCGGCATCCTGCCGGACAGCCGCGCCGCCGCCATCGCCGCCGCGGCGCGGCTCCTCGCCCGCGGGGCGGGACGCGTCATCATCAAGGCGGGAAGCCGCGGCGCGTATCTTTTCGGCCCCGAGGGGCTGGCCCTCGCGTGCGCCGCCTTTCCCGTGGCGGCGGTCGACACGACGGCCGCCGGCGACGCCTTCAACGCGGGCTTCGCCGCGGCTCTGGCCGAAGGCCGGTCCGAGGCGGAGGCGCTCCGCTTCGCCTGCGCCGTCGGCGCCCTCGCCACGACGAGGCGTGGAGCCCAGACCGCCGTGCCCGATCGGGAGGAGACCGAGCGGCTCCTCGCGGCCCATCCCGGCGTCAGGGCGGAAAGGTTGCCGCCGGCCTGATAGCCCCGCCGTTTCCCCGCGCGCGGACTTGCCGCGGCCCCGGACATGCGCGAAAATTGGCCTATGGCCGCACGCCGATCCCGCGCCGCGGGCCGCCGCCGCTTCCTGTCCGCATGGCTGTTCCTCGCGGCCTTGATTCCGCTCGCCCCCGCGCAGGCCGCGGAAGGGCCCCGCGGGGAACCCGTTTTTTTGGTCCTGGTTTCCGGCTCGGCGTCCACCCCGCTCTACGGCGAACTCTTGGCGGCCTTTTCCGGCCAGATCAGCGACCTCGACCAGCCGGCGCGCGTCTATTCGCGGGATCTCGGCGGCTTCACGCGGGGGGGCATTCCGACGGCGCGCGCCATCGAGTCGATCTCGATCGAGTTTTCCGACATCCCGATCGACGCGGTCGTCGCCGTGGACCGGCCGGCCTTGCGCCTGTTCGAGGTCGCGTCCGCCGATTTCCTCGGCGGCGCCCCCGTCGTCTGCGTCGGCGGGGGACCCGAACAGCACGCGGCCATCCGCGCCAAGCGCCCCGTTTCGGCGATCACGGATTACGGCATCCTCCCCGACACCTTCGATCTCGCCGTCGCGCTGAAGCCGGGCATCCGTCGCTTCGGCGTCTTCATCCCGCAAACGGGCGCCGAGGCTGAAGAAGCGGGATATCGGAAGCTCCTTGCGCCCTTCCTCTCGCGGCATCCCGATGTCCGGCTCGAGTTCCATTTCGATCCGAAGCTCGCCGATATCCTGAAATCCGCGCG
The DNA here is from genome assembly GCA_036732745.1 of Spirochaetales bacterium. Lineage (GTDB taxonomy): Bacteria > Spirochaetota > Spirochaetia > Treponematales > Rectinemataceae > JAEUJG01. The sequence continues at coordinate 5,520 of DAINBW010000204.1, forward strand.
CGGCTATGGGGCCGCGGACGCCGTCGTCCTGTCGGGCACGCCCTTGGGCGGGCAGGGAGAGCGGCTTTCGGCCCGGGAAATCGCCGCGGGCTTCGCGGACTTCGACCTGCCGGTGTTCGGTTTCATCCGCGAGCAGGTCGAGCAGGGCCTCACGGGAGGCGTCGTCGCCGACGGCAAGGC
>DAINBW010000205.1:0-5664 GCA_036732745.1 Spirochaetales bacterium
GCCCGGTCCGCCGCGCTGGCCTGGGCCCGGGCCGTCGCCGCCGGCTCGAGCTTCCGCGTCACCCTCGTGGCGCGGGACGGCAGGGTCGTGGCGGACTCGGGAGCCGACGCCTCCCTGATGGACAACCACGCCGCGCGCCCGGAAATCGCCGCCGCCCTGGGCGGAAGCCTCGGGGCGGCGACCCGGAGATCCTCCACGGTCGGCATGGAGCTTTTCTACCTCGCCGCCCCCGTCGAACGGGCCGAAGGGCGCCTCGGCGCCCTCCGCCTCGCCCTGGACCTCCCCGCCCTGGAGGCCCGCCTGGCCCCGGCGCGCGCACTCCTCGGCGCGGCGGCCCTCCTTGTCGGCCTGTCCGCCGTCGCGGCGGCGGCCCTCTGGAGCCGGCGCATCGCGCGCCCCATCGCCCGCCTGGCCGAGGCCGCAAGGTCCCTGGCGGCCGAGCCGCGCAGCCCGTCCGCCGCAAGCCCGTCCGCCGCAAGCCCGGGTGCCGCTAGCCCGAGCGCCGCAAGCCCGGGCGCCGAGCCGCGCGGTCTGGCCGCCGCAAGCCCGGGCGCCGAGCCGCGCGGTCTGGCCGCCGCGGGCTCCGGCGGCGGGGAACCGCGGCGCTTCCGTCTCGGCGAGGGACCGGAGGAACTTCGCGTCCTCGGCGCCGCCGTCGAGGCCATGGCCGAAGAGCTTGCCGCCCGGGCCCGCGAGGCGGAGGCGGAGGGCCGCGAACGCAGCGCCATCCTGGACGGCATGGCGGAGGCCCTCCTCGCCTTCGACGGCGGCCTCCGGCTCAGGCTCGCCAACCCGGCGGCCCGCGCCCTGTTCGGCCTCTCGCCCGCCGGCCCGACCCCGAGCCTCGGCATCCTCGAGGCCACGCGGTCCACCGAGCTCGCGGCCCTCGCGGAACGCGCCCTGTCGGCGGGCGGCCGCCTCGAAACCGAACTGGCGCTCTACGGGGCGGAGGGCGAGCGCTGGTTCCAGGCGGTCGCGACGCCCCTCCCCGCCGCCGGGCGGCCTTCCGCCGAAGCGAAAAGCCCTCCCGCGGGCGCCGTCGTCGTCCTCAACGACATAACGCGCCTCCGGCGCCTCGAGCGCGTTCGGCAGGATTTCGTGGCCAACGTCTCCCACGAGCTCCGCACCCCCGTCCAGCTGGTGAAGGGCTTCGCGGAAAGCCTCCGCGGCGGCGCCCTGGCCGAACCCGAGCGCGCGGACCGCTTCCTCGCGATCATCGAGCGGAACGCGGGCCGGATGGAGAGCCTCATCGACGACCTCCTCTCCCTGGCGCGCCTCGAACAGGAGGGCTCGCGGCTCCAATGCGCGGAGGAGCGCGTCGCCGAACTCCTGGAGGCGGCCCGGGACGCCATCGCCCCCCGCGCGGAGGCCAAGGGCATCGAGCTCACGCTGGATTGCCCGCGGGAGCTCGCCGCCCGCGTGAACGGCGGCCTCGTCGAACAGGCGGTGGTCAACCTCCTCGACAACGCGGTGAAGTACTCGCCCCCGGGACGTCCCGTCTCGGTCGCCGCGCGCGCCGAGGGGGCCCAACCCGGAGCCGCCGGCGGCGAGCTCGTCATCGAGGTGCGCGACCGCGGCGTGGGCATCCCCGCCAAGGACCTGCCCCGCGTCTTCGAGCGCTTCTACCGCGTCGACAAGGCGCGCTCGCGGGAGCAGGGCGGCACGGGGCTGGGGCTCGCCATCGTGCGCCACATCGCCCGGGCCCACGGGGGCCGGGCGCTCGTGGAAAGCTTCGAGGGCGAAGGAACGCTCTTCAGCCTGCGCTTGCCCCTCGCCGGCCCCGCCGAGGCCGCCCCGCCGCGCGAATCGCCCGGAAGCGAGACGCCCTAAGGCCGGGCGGCGGCGCCGGGCGGTCCGGCGCCGCGTTGCCGCGGGCGGCTAGGGCGGGATAGGGATCGCGACGCCGAAGCCCTCGCCGTCGACCCACAGGGCAAGCTCCGTTGTCGGCCCGAGAAAGCGGTGGATGCCTGCGGGCAGCTCCGTGGCGAAGCCTCCCGCGCCGGCCTGCCCTGCGGGCGGAGGTTCGCCCGCCGCGAGCGGCCGGGGGACCGCCGCGAGGGGGCTTTCCGGCGCCCATGGTCCCGGGCCCGGCAGAGAAACCGGAAAAGAGCCGCGCGGCTTGAGCGCGTCGGAGCGGAAACGGCCGGCCGCGAGCCGGGCCGCGGCCTCCCGGGCTTCGAGACGCCAGGGATCGCCCCCGTATCCCGCGGCGACCAACTCAAGCCGGTCCAGGTCGAAGGCGGCTCCATCCAGGCCCTTTGCCTCAAGCTCCGCGAAAACGGCGGCCGTCCAGCCGCCGAGCCAGGTCGGATCAAGTTCCCTCGGGCCGCCGCCCCCTCCCGGGGCCGCCGCGCCGTAGGCCGCGACGCCGGGAGCCGCCGCGCCGGCGGGACCGGCGCCGGAGGCCGGATAGCGCAGGCCGGCCGGCCGACCCACCCTCCCCTCGCTCCGGGGATAGGCCAGGATGGCCTGGGGCTGGCCGCGAGCCACCTCGATCCCGAGACGGGCACCAAAGTCGGCGCGGGCCTCGCGACCAAGGCCGGCGGGATCCCGCCAACGGACAAGGAGGTCGAGGCCGGGCAAGCCGGCCCAGGCGGCGGGCGGCGGCGGAAGGCGGAGGACAAGGCGCTCGCGGGAGGCGGCGCCGAAGGGCAGGGAGCAGGCCGCACCGAGCGCCAAGCCCAAGGCCAGCCAAAGCGGCGCGCCCCGACGGGCGAGGGAGGGGAAACGCGGGAGAGTCGCCATGGAAGCGTCACGCCCGCGCGGCGCCCCGGCGCTTCAAATCTTGCCCTCGTATTGCCTTCCGGCGCTTTTTGGACCATACTCTTTCTACTATGGCCACAATGGATGAGACCCAAATCTTCGTGAAGAGCCTCGAAGAGCGGCTCGACGCGAAAAAAGATAGCCTCGACCGCGATACGCTTCGCAAGCTCAAGGACCACTTCAAGCTCTTCCAAACCGCCTTCCAGGGCCTCCACGGCGTGCTGTACAAGAAGGGCATCGTCCACGAGGACCCCTACAAGTACGAACTCAAGATCTCCGACGTGACGACCCCGCCGGAAAGCCCCTTCGCCGAGTCCGACAAGATCGACCAGATGAGCCTCCGGCTCTCGCAGTTCGAGTCCTACCTCGAGTTCCTGAACAGCTACTACCAGTTCGACGTGGAATTCCTCGGCATGGGGCGGATCAAGCGGCTCCTCGGCCTCGTCAAGTATTTCAACTTCACCCAGCTCAGCGACACCTCGAACCAGCTCAACACCCGTTGCCTGGCGGAGCTGATCAACATGGTCAAGCGGGGCACCGACCAGCTGTCCTCCGGCATCATCGGCGAGGGCGTTTCCCAGCTCGACAAGGCGAGCCGCGACATCCTCGCCATCCTCAAGGACCTGGCTTCCTACCACCGCGAACGCTACAAGCTCGAGCTCCGGCAACTCGTCATGCCGAGCCTCTCCTTCGAGGCGACCGCCGTGATCACCCACCGCGAGGACGCGATCCGCCAGATCAAGAAGAAATTCTCCGAGGTGGCCGGCGAACGGCCCTTCTACCCCGAGCTCGCGGAGGAGATCCTCATGGAGGACTACTCCTCGGACGGGCCGAGCCTCCGCGACGAGCTCCTGAAGCGCTTCGAGCTCAAGACGGAGAAAAAGGTCGAGAAGGCCCAGGAAAAATCCTTCCGGAGCGTCATCCTGGACGGCATCCGCCTGCTCGCCGGCATCAACTACCCCCTGGAAGACGCGATCCAGAAGCTCGTGGAGAGCTCCGGCGTGATCGAGGCGCGGAACCAGGGCTTCATGGCCAAGCTCAAGTCGGCCATCCGCAGGATCTTCTCCCCGGAAAACAAGGGGCTCAGCTACGAGATCGAGATCCTGGACACGGTGACCGGCGAGCGCACGAGGGAGACCATCGATTTCGGCGCCTTCACGGACGAAGGCCTCAAGAAGGCCAAGACGCTCGCCGGACTCCTCCAGAAGACCGGCCCGTCCTGGAAACGGCTCGAAGCGGCGCCGGAGGAGCACGTCTTCAAGTACCTCGAGAAGAACATGGAGGAGCTCCAGCGCACGGTCAAACGCCTCGGCGCCCTCGACGAGTACTTCAAGGGCGCGGCCTCCGAGGAGGACAAGCCCCGCCTCCGCGGCCTCAAGGCGGAGATCACGACCATCAAGGGCGCCCTCATGAAGGCGAACCAAAAAAAGCACGAATACGTCGCGTCAAAGGAAGAGCAGGAGCAGATGCGCCGGCTCGGCATCCGGGCGGAATAAGGTCCGGAGGCGAATCGGCGCGAAAAGCGTCCGCGGCCGCGATACCTTGGACGGCGGCATCGACCAACGAGAAGGAGCAGCAATGTCATCGAGAGCCTTCGCCCTCGCCGCGGTCCTGAGCCTGGCCCTCGCCGGACTCACACCCGCCGCGTCCGCGGCCGAGCGGCCGGCGCCCGCCGCCGGCGCGGAACTCGTCGTGGCCTTCAACGACCTCGAGCCGGAGTTCGATCCCCAGCACTCCATCTATTCGGCCGAGGCGCAGATCTTCACCGGCATCTACGAGGGCCTCTTCTCCTACGACCCCGCCTCCCTCGACCCCGTGAAGGCGGCCTGCCGCTCCTTCAGCCGCTCCAAGGACGGCCTCACCTACACCTTCTACCTCCGCGAGGAAGCGCGCTGGTCCGACGGTTCGCCCCTCCTCGCGGGCGACTTCTCCGCGGCCTGGCTGCGCGCCCTCGATCCCGCGGCCCGCGCCGATTACGCGGCCTTCTTCGACGTCATCGCCGGCGCCAAGGACTACAGGCTCGGCAAGGCGAAAGACCCCTCCGGCGTGGGCATCTCCGTCGTCGGCGACAAGGTCCTCCAGGTCAAGCTGGCGGCGCCCGCCGCCTATTTCACCCGCCTGCTCTGCCACCATTCCTTCTCGCCGGTCCACCCCTCCATGCTGAAGCGGCGGGATTGGAAGGCGACGCCCGCCCTGCCCGTCAACGGCCCCTACAAGATCGCGGCCCAGGCCAAGGGCGAAATCCTCCTCGAGCGCAACCCGAACTACTGGGACGCCAAGGCCGTCCGCATCGACCGGCTCAGGCTCGTCCTCTCCGACGACGACGCCGACGTCACGCGGCGCTACGACAACGGCGAGATCCAGTGGCTCGCCGGCCCCATGGACCTCGACGCCCTCCTCGACCGCGGCTCCATCCAGGTCGCGCCGATGTTCGGCACCCACTACTGGTTCTTCGACTGCGGCAAGGCGCCCTGGCAAAACGCCGACCTTCGCCGGGCCCTGGCCCTCCTCCTCCCCTGGAAGGAGCTCCGCTCCAAGGAAAACTACGTCATCCCCGCCAAGACCCTGGTCCTGCCCTTCGAGGGCTACGACAAGGTCGAAGGCATCGCCGAGCTCGACGAGGAGGCCGCGCGCAAGCTCCTCGAAAAGGCGGGCCACCCCGACGGCAAGGGCCTTCCCGCCCTCACCCTCCTCGTTCCCGCCGAGGGCGAGGACGCGTTGCGCGTCGCCGCCGCCATGAAGGCCGCCTGGGAGCGCCTGCCCGGGCTCGCCGTCGAGATCAAGAAGGTTCCCTCCGCGAGCTACTTCAGCGTCGTCCGCGCCGGTCCGGACAAGGGCGGCTACGACCTCGCCATCACGACCTGGATCGGCGACTTCGCCGATCCCCTCGCCTTCCTCGGC
>DAINBW010000206.1:0-5647 GCA_036732745.1 Spirochaetales bacterium
AGAACCTGAAGGCGATCGGCGTCAAGGGCACGGGCTCCGTGAAGATCGCGGGCGATCCCAAGGCCTGGGCCGAGCTCGACAAGCTCATGATGAGCGTCATCGGCGCGAACAACCAGATGGTCGTTCCGGCAACCCCCCAGCCCTGGGCCGAGTACAGCGACAAGTCCTCCCGCTGGACGGGCCGCAAGGGCCTCTACTGGGGCGCCGCCAATCCCCCGGTGGAGTCCGGTGAGTGCGATCCGCACGACATGCAGTCCGTGGGCCTGCGCACGATGAAGGCGGTCTTCGACCTCGGACCCCAGACCGAGAAGTACACGGTCCGCATGGGCGGCTGCGCCCATTGCCCCATCCGCTGCCACTCCCAGCTCAAGGTGCCCCAGCTCTCCAAGTACGGCATGGACGAGTATGTCTCCAACACCTGCATGGGCTGGTTCAGCCCCCGCGGGGTCATGTTCAAGGGCATCAAGGCCTTCGACGGCATGAACGCCGAGGATTCCGCCGTGGTCGGCTCCGGCATCGGCGCCAAGCTCGCGGACGACTACGGCGTCTGGTGCAATTACGGCCAGATCGGCCGCGACCTCCAGTACGCCTACGAGACCGGCCTCCTCAAGAAGGTCCTCCCCGCCGACGAGTACGCCTCCATCCCCTGGGAGAAGCTCGAGAAGGGCGACGCCACCTTCCTCATCGACTTCTACGAGCGCGTGGCCTTCAAGAAGGGCGAGTTCTCCCACATCGCGGACGGCACCTACTGGCTCGCCGAACGCTGGAAGTTCGGCGACGACTTCTGGAACGGCAAGGTCTACAAGGTCTGGTCCAAGCAGGGCTTCCCGGTCCACCACTCCAACGAGGCGGGCGGCCAGGTCGGCGCCCTCATCTCCTGCTTCTCCAACCGCGACGCCCAGAACCACTCGCACATGAACTTCATCGGCTCCAAGCTCCCGATCGCCCTCCAGAAGGAGATCGCCGGCGAGATCTTCGGCTCGCCCGACGCACTCGACGCGCCGGCGGACTACAAGCCGATGAACGAGTACAAGGCCCGCTTCGTGAAGTGGTCCCTGTCCCGCGCCATGCTCCACAACTCCCTCACCGTCTGCAACTGGATGTGGCCCATGTCGGTGAGCCCCCTCAAGGAGCGGAAGTACCGTGGCGACACCGGCCTCGAGGCCAAGTTCTACTCCCTCGCGACCGGCATCCAGCTCTCCGAGAAGGAGCTCGACGAGGCTTCCGCCCGCTGCTTCACCCTCTTCCGCGCCATCACCCAGCGCCAGATGGGACAGAAGGACCTCCGCGTCGCCCACGACCAGACCACCGAGTGGGTCACCCACGCGGAGAAGGGCAAGGACGGCAAGGAGATCCCGCAGTTCACCAAGGGCACCATCGCGATGGAGGAGAAGGACATGGAGCTCGGCCGCACCCTCGTGTACCGCGAGTTCGGCTGGGACGAGAAGACCGGCGCCCCCACCCGCGCCTGCCTTGAGAAGTACGGCATGGCCGACGTGGCCAACGACCTGGCTTCCCGCGGCCTCCTCCCCGTGTAATAATGCATGAAGCCCCGCGGCGGGGCCGCGAAGGCGGCCGAGCCGCGGGGTGATACCCGACGAAAGCGGAGCGCGACGACGATGAGCGAGCAGTTACCGAAGAACCAGACACCCGCGTCCTCCCCGGCCGCCGGGACCCCGGAGGCTCCGGCCCCGGCGGCCGAGCTCGTCGCCGCGATCCGCGGGGCCAGCGCCGAGATCCGCCTGACGCGGCTCTCGGCGCTCCGTTCCGCCCATCCCGAGGCCGCCGCCCGCGAGGGCGGCGTCGAACTCCTCCTCGAGGAGTCCGGGGCCGCCGACCTGCGCCGCATGGCGGGGGAGGGCGGCGAGGCCTATTATTTCAGCGCCGATTCCATGACGGAGGCCTACGCCCTCCACCTCTTCCGGATCGAGGAAAAGGATCCGGTCCGCCTCGTCGCGGACACCGTGCGCGACGACTCGCGCATCTATCCGCGCCCGACCGACGTCCGCGTCTTTTCGGAGCCGCCCTTCTCCCTGCCGGCCCGCGAGGTCGCCGAGGTCGTGGCCCGCATGGAAATGCGCCCCGACACCGCCGACATCAAGTCGGGCCGCGCCTCCAACGGGGCGCTCTACCTGTACTCCGACACCTTCCTGGAGGCGGCCCACGCGGAGAGCCTCATCGAGTGGATCGAAGTCGGCCAGAAGGAGAATCCCTAAGGCCATGGCCGGCGACTTTCCTCTCGCCCCCGAGCGGCCCGTCACGCTCGAGGCCGACGGCGTTCGGCTCGCGACGCTCATGTGCACGCCCTTCGATCTCGACGAGCTCGCCGTCGGGCACCTCCTTTCCCGCGGCGCGCTCGATTCGCGCCTCGACCTCGTAAGCCTTTTCGTCTGTCCCGACCGCGGCTCCGTGCGGGTGGAGACCCGCGGCGGCCGCGGGGCGACGATCGCGCCCGAAGGCCTCCTTGCCTCCGCCTGCGGCGCCGGCGGCCTGGCCGCCCCGCTTCCGGCGGCCTCCGCCGAGCCCCGCGGCTTCGACCCGGGCGGCGAGGCGCTCTTTTCCCTCGAGGACTTGAAGGCGCTGTCCCGCCGCATGTTCGAGTCCGCCGTTCTCTACCGGGAGACGGGAGGCGTCCACGTCGCCGCCATCGCGGGCTACGCCGGCGAGGGCGGCTCGCCCTGGACCCCTTCCCTCTTCCACGCCCGCGAGGACGTCGGCCGCCACAACGCCGTGGACAAGGTACTTGGCCGGGGCCTCCTCGACGGTATAGACTTCTCCCGCTGCGTCCTCCTCACGAGCGGACGCATCGCCGCCGACATGGTGCTGAAGTCCGCCCGGGCCGGCGTGCCGGTCCTCGTTTCCCGGAGCATCCCGACCACCGAGGCCCACAGCCTGGCCCTCGCCGCGGGGCTCACCCTCATCGGAAGGATAGGGGCCGCAAACCCCATCGTATATACGCTGCCGGAGCGGATCCGGAAGGAATGATCGGAGGTATCTATGTTTGGAAGGATCGGACCCGCGGAACTCATACTCATCCTCGTCATCGCCCTGGTCATCTTCGGGCCCAAGAAGCTGCCCGAAATCGGCAAGGCCGTCGGCGACGCCATCCGCCAGTTCAAGAAGCACTCGGAGAAGGTGACCGACGAGATCCAGGCCGCCACCGAGCCCGACGCCGCGCCCGCCGCGCCCCGCATCGAGGCCGTCGCCAAGCCCGCCGTCCCCGCCGCCGAGGCGCCCAAGGCCGCTTCCAAGGCCAAGAAGGCCTAAGCCGCCGCGCGAGGCGCGGGCCTGAGTCCGCGCCCGCGCCGATCTCCCATGAAAGAAGGACCCATGACCTTCACGGAGCATCTCGCCGAGCTCCGCAAGCGCCTCGCCATCGCGCTCGGCGCTTTTCTCGCCGCGGGGCTCGCCTGCTTCTCCTTCGCCGAGAAGTTGGCCGATTTTCTCATGCGGCCGGCGGGAGCCCTCAAGTTCGTCTACCTGTCGCCGCCCGAGCTTTTCCTCGCCTACGTGAAGCTCTCGCTCATCGCCGGCCTCGCCGTCTCGCTGCCCGTCATCCTCTACGAGGCCTGGGTCTTCGTGAGCCCCGCGCTCTCCCGGCGCGAGAAGCGCTCGGTGTTCTTCGCGCTGTTTTTCGGCGCCTTCTTCTTCGTCGCCGGCGCCGCCTTCGCCTACTACGTGATCGTGCCCTTCACGATCAAGTTCTTCCTCAGCTACGCGAACCCGCGGATCGAGGCCGTCTTCGCGGTGAAGGACTACTTCGACTTCATCACCGACCTCGGCCTGGCCTTCGGCGCCTCCTTCGAGCTGCCGATGCTGGCCACCCTCCTCGGGGCCTTCGGCATCCTCAAGGCCGAGCTCCTCGTGAAGTTTAGGCGTTATGCGATTCTGGGAATCGTCGTCGCGGCGGCCGTGCTCACGCCCCCCGACGTGGTTTCGCAGATCCTGCTTTCCCTGCCCATGCTCGGGCTCTACGAGCTTTCGATCCTCATCCTCAAGGTGCAGGGCCGCGCCCGCGCCCGCCGCGAAAGGCTTGAGGCCGAGGCCGAGGCCGAGTCGGAAGGCGCCGCGACGGAAGCCTGACAAGCACAAGCCGCCGCCGCGGGGCGCAGGCGGCGCCGCGCCGATGCCCCCGATGCCCCCGAAGGGGGCATCGCCTTTTGCGGGTCGTGACAAAAAATCCCGGGCCTTGCGGCCCGGGATCGTGTTTCCGGCTCCGGCCCCCAAGGCCGGGGGCTCGATCTCAGAACTCCTCGAAGTCCTCGTCCTTCGCCTCGCCCTTGACGGTGATCCCCGTCTCGCGGCCCGCCCGGGGCGCCTCGGCCTTGGCCGCCGGCTTCGGAAGGGCCGCCGGTTTCCTGGCGGGCGCCTTGGAGGCCGCGGTTCCCGCGGGCCGGCCGGTGGCTTGCGCGCGCGGCGCCTGCGCCGTCTTGCCCTCGTTGCCGGTCTTGAAGAAGGAGATGCGTCCGGAGAGGTTCTGCGCCAGGCGCGCGATCTCCTCGGTCATGCCGGCGATTTCCTCGCTGGAGGCGGCGTTTTCCTGGACGACCTTGTCGAGCTGCATGATGGCCTTCGTGATCTGGTCGGCGCCCGTGCTCTGCTCGTTGGACGCGGCGCTGATCTCCTGGACGAGCTGGGAGGTCTTCTGGATGTCCGGGACGATCTGGTTGAGCATCGAGCCGGCCTTCTCGGAGACGCTGACGCTCCGCACGGAAAGTTCGCCGATCTCGGTCGCGGCCTTCTGCGAGCGCTCCGCGAGCTTCCTGACCTCGCTCGCGACGACGGCGAAGCCCTTGCCCGCGTCGCCGGCGCGCGCCGCCTCGATGGCGGCGTTGAGGGCCAGGAGGTTGGTCTGGCGCGCGATCTCCTCGATGATGAGGATCCGCGTCGAAATGTCCTTCATCGCGCTCAGGGTCTCGAAGACGGCCTTGGAGCCCTCTTCGGTGTCGCGCGCGGCCTTCTGCGAGATGCGCTCCGTCTCCTTGGCGTTGTCCGCGTTGTTGCGGATGTTGCCGCCCATCTCCTCGAGCGAGGCGGAGACCTCCTCGGTGCTGGCGGCCTGCTCGGTCGCGCCTTGCGACATGGCGATGCTCGCCTCGTTCAGGTTGGAGGAGCCGCGGAGCAGCACCTCGACGGAGCTCTTGACCTCGTCGACGACCTCGGCCACGCGGGTGACCATGACGCCGAAGGCCTCGGCCAGCTCGCCGAGCTCGTCGCTGCGGCCGGCGAAGCCTTCCTTCTTCGGGTCGAACACGAGCTCGCCGTCGGCCAGGCGCTTGGAGACCGCGGTGAGGGCGATGATCGGCCGGGAGAAGCTCCGGGCGATGAACAGGAGCGCCACGATGGCTATGACGAGGCCGGCCACGACGATGGCGGCCAGCTGGGCGAGGAAGGAATTGAGGGCGCCGTAGATGTCGGAAAGCGGGCCGAAGGTGACGAGGATGTAGTTGTTGAACTCGGGGATGCGCGTCGTCGCGTAGTAGCCGCCCGCCTTTCGCATGAGGCCGAAGGTGGAGCCCGTGCTCTTGAGGATGGCGTCCTTGAGCGGCGCGAGGAGGGCGTTCTCGAAGAGGTTGCCCTTCAGGATCTTGGTCGCGTCCGGATGCGTGATGAGGAGGCCCTCGGTGTTGACGAGGAACGTGCCGCG
>DAINBW010000207.1:0-5625 GCA_036732745.1 Spirochaetales bacterium
GGGCCCGCGCCAGGGCCTCATCCGCCGTCGCTCCGACCGCGGTCAGGTGGCCCATCTTGCGGAAGGGCCGCACCTCGCGCTTCCCGTAAAGGTGGACCGCGACGCCCGGGACGGCCAGGGCCGCCTCGAGCCCCGCGTACTCCGGTTCGCCGGAGGCGCCCGGCTCGCCGACGAGGTTGATCATCATCGCGGGCCGGAGGAGCTCGGCCGAGCCGAGGGGCAGGCCGAGGAGGATCCGAAGGTACTGGTCGAACTGGCTCGAGGCGGCGGCCTCGATCGTGAAGTGGCCGGAGTTGTGCGGCCGCGGCGCGACCTCGTTGACGAGGACGCGGCCGTCCCGGGCCAGGAACATCTCCACGCCGAAGACGCCGACCGCGCCGGCGCCCGACCGTCCGGCCGCGCCCTCCGCGCCTTCCGCGCGGGGCGCGCGGTCGAGGGCCTCCACGCAGGCCAGGGCGATCTCCCGCGCGCGCGCCTGGACCGCCTCGCCCACCTGGGCCGGCGCGAGCACGGAGTCGCAGAGGTTCGCCCGCTCGTCGAAGACCATCTCCACGCAGGGATAGGCGGCCATGGAGCCGTCGGGAGCGCGGGCCACGACGACCGCGAGCTCCTTTTCGAAATCGATCCGCTCCTCGAGAAAACTCGGACCCGGCAGGGCCTCGGCCTCGGCGGAGGCGAGGAGGCGGACGCCCTTCCCGTCGTAGCCGCCGCGCCGGGACTTCTGGATCGCGGGAAAGCCGCCCACGCGCGCGGCGGCCTCGGCCAAGGCCGCGGGGCCGGGCGCGGGTCCGCCGGCGGCCGCGCCGGCCACCTCCGCCCAAGGCGCCTGCGGCAGCCCCGCGGCGGCCCAGAGCTCCTTCTGCGCGCCCTTGTCCTGGACCAGCCCGAGGACCGCCGCGCCGGGCAGGACCGCGACGCCGAGCCGCTCGAGCTCGCGGAGGGCGGCCACGTTCACGTGCTCGATCTCGTAGGAGACGGCCTCGAAACGCCGGCCGAAATCGACTATCGCGTCATAATCGGCTAGGGAGCCCAGCGCGACCTCGTCCGCGAGCTCGGCGCCGGGCGAACCCGCCTCGGGCGTCAGCACCGCGACGCGCGCGCCGTACTTCCCCGCCTCTTCGATCGCCATGCGGCCGAGCTGGCCGCCCCCGATAATCCCGATCCGCCGCATCCCCGATCCCTCCCAGGCCCGAACTGCGGCCATCATAGCCGAGAATCCCGCTTTCTAGAATCCGGGGACGCGGCCCGGCGGCGGTACTCCCGCGGACTCTCGCCGTAGCGGCGCTTGAAGGCCTCGTTGAAGCTCGACTTGGCGGCGAAGCCCGCGCGGAAGGCGATGTCGAGGACGCTCGCGCGCGGTTCGGCGAGGAGGAGGGCGGCGGCCCGTTCCAGCCTCGCCGCCTGGATGAGCTCGGCGAGGCTGGCGCCGCCCAGTTCGTTGGCGGCGCGGGACAGGGTGTGGTAGCTCGCGCCGAGGGCATCGGCGAGGGCGCGGGGCGAGACCTCCGCCTCCGACAGGTCGTCCCGGGAGGAAAGCCAAGCGCGGGCCCGGGCCAGCAGTCCCTCGGCGCGGACGCGGTCGAGGGGCACGCCGCCGTACTTGGGCTTGTGGTCCGCCGGCTCCGCGCCGAAGAGAAGCTCCGGGCGCCGCGCCAGGGACAGTCCCACGAGGACGGTAAACGCGAGGACGAGGGAAAAATCCACCCAGGCGAGGTCGGGCGGCTCGGGCGCTCCGCGGAGTCTCGCGGCGAGGTCCAGGGCCGCGCCGGCCCAGCCCCAGACGAAGAGGACCGCGTAGTCGGCGACGTAGAGCAGGACGAGGCGGCGCGCCCGTTCCCGGCGCGCGTCGGGCCGCCGCGGCTCGAAGACGAGGACGAGGCAGCGCCGTCCGTAGAAGACGAGAAGGGCGCTCTCGGCCAGGAAGGAGGCGAGCTCGAGATCCCAGAGGCTCTCCATGGCGAGATCGCGCAGCCCCGACAGCCCCGCCAGGGCGAGGCCGGCGGCGGCGGCAATGAAGGCGGCCGCGAGGACAAAGTGGCGGAGGGGCGTCGGATGGGGCTCGCCCAGGAGGGTCCGGGAGAAAAGATAGATCGCGGGGAGGCCGTAAAGGCCGTCGCAGGCGGAAAGGAAGAGGGCGAGGAGCTCGGGGCCCTCCGCCGCCTCGACGAGTCCGGCGGCGAAGAACAGCAGGGACTCCAAGAAGACGATCGCCAGGAAGGGCTTGCCCGAGCCCGCGCCGCGGGGGCTCGCGAGGAGGAGGACGACGAGGAAAGCGCAGAGAGCCATTCCGGCGGAGGTGAGCGTCAGCACGAAGGACATCGGAAAAAGTATACGAAAAACGCGGAAAAAAGTACGGACCGATCGCTCCGGACGACCACGGCGGCCGGTGGGGCTACCTTTGGGGCATCATATCGACAAAGGAGCATGCCATGACCACTATCGCCGAGGGCGGGGCATCGAGCCTCGTCCCGATCGCCGGGCGGGAACGCATCGAGGCAATGGACATCCTGCGGGGCTTCGCGCTCTTCGGCATTTTCGCGGTGAACATCACGGGTTTCGGCTCGCCGAGCTTCGTGCCGGGCTACGCGGGCGTCGAACTCGGTCCGCTCGACGGGCTCGCCGCCTGGATCACGGACAACCTCTTCACCTTCAAGTTCTTCACGCTTTTCTCCTTCCTCTTCGGTGTCGGCTTCGCCGTGCAGCTTTCCCGGGCCGACGCCTCGGGGCGGGATTTTCGCGCCTTCTACGCGCGAAGGCTCTTCATCCTCCTCTGCGTCGGCGTCCTCCATCACGCCCTGTTCTGGGAGGGGGACATCCTCAAGCTCTACGCCCTCTTCGGCTTCTGCCTTCTTCCCTTCAGGAAGGCCAAGGACCGGACGATCCTCGGCGTCGCCGCCCTGTCCTGGCTGGTTTCGGTCGGCGTCCTTGTCTTCTCGGCGACGATGGATACCGCGGCGGGCGCGGCCCTCGGGCCGGACCCCGTCGAGGCCGCGCGGGCGGCCTACGGCGCGGGCGGCTTCCTCGACGCCGTCGCCTACCGCGTGAGGGAGATGCCCCTCGTCACCCTCTTCCTCTTGGTCGAGCAGGGCTTCGCGGTCTTCTCCCTCTTTCTCTTCGGCCTCTTCGTCGGACGGCGCCGCTGCTTCGAGCGCCTCGGCGAGTTCGCCCGCCTGCCCGGATTCACTCTCGTCGCGGCACTCCTCGGCGGAGCCCTTACCCTGGCCGCCAACCTTCTTGAGGAATGGCCGGCCGCGCTGGCGGGCGCCCTCGCGAACACGGCGGCGAGCGCCGCCTACGCCGGCCTCGTACTCCTCGCGGCCCGCGAGGCGGCCTGGAAACCCCGCCTCGCGCCCTTCGCGGCCGTGGGCAGGATGGCGCTCACGAACTACGTCGCGCAATCGGTGGTCGCGGGGCTCTTCTTTTACGGCTACGGACTTGGCCGCTACGAAAAGCTCGGACCCGCGGCTTGCCTCGGCTTCGTCGTCCTCGTCTACTCGGCCCAGGTGGCCCTGAGCTCCTGGTGGCTCAAACGATTCCGTTTCGGCCCCCTCGAGTGGGCCTGGCGCTCGCTGACCTACGGCAAGCCCCAGCCCTTCCTCCGCGAGGCCGATCGGGCCGAGTCCGGAACGCGATGAAAAAAAGCGGCGGCCCTCGAGGCCGCCGCTTTCCTTCCTCCCTCGCCCCGGGATCAGTCGCCCAGGGGGCCTTCCTCGTCGCGGCCGGTCACGCGCTGTCCGGGAACGGTCTCGAGGTCGGCCAGCAGGCTCGGCTGTCTCCCGGAGGCGGGCGCCGGGGCGCGGCCCGCGATGTCGGGATTGCGCACGAGGTCGCGCGGCTTGGAGCCCTGGGCGGGGCCGACGATGCCGCGCTCCTCCATGAGCTCCACGAGGCGGGCGGCGCGGTTGTAGCCGATCTTGAGCTTGCGCTGGATGAAGGAGGCGCTGGCCTTGCCCTGCTGGAGGACGATCTCGAGCGCCTGCTCGAAGAGGGGGTCGCCGTCGCCGTCGTCGAAAAGGGAGGGCCCCGAGTCCTCCTCCTCGTCGTCGATGAAGATCTCCTCGTCGATGTACTCGGGCTCGCCCAGGGTCTTCACGAAGTCGACGGCGCGCTCCACCTCCTCCTCGGAGACGTAGGCGCCCTGCATGCGGATGGGGAAGGGATCCCAGGCGCTCGCGACGAGCATGTCGCCCTTGCCGAGGAGCTTCTCCGCGCCGACCATGTCCACGATGATGCGGCTGTCGAACTTGGAGGCGACCATGAAGGCGATGCGGCTCGGGATGTTCGCCTTGATGAGGCCCGTGATGACGTCGATGGAGGGGCGCTGGGTCGCGAGGACAAGGTGGATGCCGACGGCGCGCGACATCGCCGCGAGGCGCGCGAGGGTGGACTCGAGCTCCTTGCCCGTCGTGGCCATGAGGTCGGCGAACTCGTCGATGACGACGACGATGTAGGGCAGGCGCTCCTGCGCCAGGCCCTTCTCCTTGATCTTCCGGTTGTAGCTCTTGATGTCCCGCACGCCGACGCGATCCAGCATCGCATAACGCCTCTCCATCTCGCAGATGCAGTACTGCAGGGCCTGGAAGGCGCGCTTGGGCTCGGTGATGACCGGCGTCAGGAGGTGGGGGATGTCGTTGTAGAGCTTGAGCTCGACGATCTTGGGGTCGATGAGGACGAGCTTGACCTCCTCCGGCGAGCGCCGGAACAGGATGGAGAGGATGAGCGAATTCACGCAGACCGACTTGCCCGAGCCCGTCGCGCCCGCGATGAGGAGGTGGGGCGTCTGCACGAGGTCGATGAACTGCGCCTCGCCGGCGATGTCCTTGCCGAGGATGACGGGGATCTCCATCTTCGCGGTCCTGAAGGCCTCGTTCTCGACGATCTCGCGGAGCGAGACGATGGAGCGGCGCTCGTTCGGCACCTCGATGCCCACCGCGTGCTTGCCGGGGATCGGCGCGACGATGCGCACGCTCGAGGCGGCCAGGCGCAGGGCGATGTTGTCCGCGAGGTTCGTGATCTTGGAGAGCTTCACGCCCGGGGCGGGCAGGATCTCGAACATCGTGATGACCGGCCCCTTGCGGATGCCCGTGACCTCGGCCTCGATGCCGAATTCGGCCAAGGTGTCCCTGAGCACCTCCGCGGAGCGCCGCGTCTTCTCGTCGACGATCCAGTACTGCCCGTCGGGATAGGCGGTGAGGATGCCCTCCACCGGCACGGCGTAGGGCTTGTCGCGCTTCCGGGCCAGGATCCGCGCGATGGCCGCCTCCTTGGCCGTCGGCTCGGGCGGGGCCGCGTGGACGGGAGGCACCGACACGACCTCCACGGGACGGGCGCCGGGAATCTCGATGACGGCCGCCGCCGCGTGGGGAGGAGCATCCCCGACCGGCAGGTCGGCGGCGGTCGCGGCGACCTCGACGGCGCCGCCGGCGGGCGCCTTCGCCGGCTTCCGCGGAGACGCCGGGGCCGGCGGCGAAGGCCGCGCGGGCGCGGCGCGGTCGCCGCCGAAAAAGAGGGGGATGGGTTCCTCGGTCGACGTGTCGAGGCCGGCGGCGACGGCGGCCGCGGCGCGCCCGGCAAGGGGCGGAGTGTCCGTCGCGGGAAGGGGCTCGCCGGCGGCTTCGGACCGCA
>DAINBW010000208.1:0-5618 GCA_036732745.1 Spirochaetales bacterium
CGCCGCGCCGCCGCAACGAAGAAAGGCCCGCCTCCGGATGACCGGAGGCGGGCCTGTTCATTTGTCGGGTCGGGGCGCCGGAAGGGCCGGCGCCCGGCGCCGCTTACTTGCCGGCGACGAAGGCCGGGAGACTGCCGTCCGCCGCGACCTGGCCGGCGATGTAGCCGTGGACGCAGGCGTCGGGGATGGCGTTGGAGCCGAGGCGGTTCGTGCCGTGCACGCCGCCGGTCACTTCGCCGGCCGCGAAGAGGCCGGGGATGACCTTGCCCCAGATGTCCTGGACCTCGGTCTTCGGGGTGATCGTGACGCCGCCCATCGTGTGGTGGACGGAGGGCCACTGCGGGATCGCGTAGTAGGGACCCTTCTCGATGGTCATCATGACGCCCTTGTCGATGCGCTTGCCGAAGTCGGGGTCCTTGAGGTTCTGGACGTAGCCGTTGTGCTTCGCGATGGTCTCCGCGAGGGCGGCGCCGGACATGGCGACGTTCTTGCCCTTGTAGGCGCGCTTGTTGATCTCGGCGGCCAGGGCCTCGAGGCTGTCGGCCTTGAAGATGCGGTCGGCCTTGATGCCGGCGGCCAGCTGCTCCTCGGTGATGAAGCCGCCCTTGCGGTAGATCTCCTCGCCGAAGACGGAGAAGGTGGGGAAGCCGGCGGAATCCTGGGCGGCCTTGGAGCAGACGTCGCGGCGCTCGCCCTCGTTGACGTAGCGCTTGCCGTTGACGTCGACGTAGACGATGCCCGCGCTCGGCCCGGAGAAGGGGATGACCGCGAAGGCGTCGAGGACGCCGTCGTTGGGATTGGCGAAGGGGTAGAGCTGGATGTAGCTCATCTGGGTCGTGTTGGCGCCGACTTCCTGGGCCATCACGAGGCCCTCGCCGGTGGCGCCGACGTGGTTGGTCGTGGGGAGGGTCGCGTCGAGGGCGGGGACGTGCTTTTGGCGCATCTCGACGTTGGCCGAGAAACCGCCGGTCGCGAGGACGAGGCCCTTCGCGGCCTTGATGGTCTTGGGACCCTCGGCGGTGTCGACGCGGATGCCGACGACCCTGCCGGCGGCGCCGGCCTCGCGGTAGATCTTGGTCATCTTGGTCTCGGTCATGACCTTGACGCCGGCTTCCTTCACCATCTTTTTCTGGACCTGGACGATGTCGCTGCCGACGCCGTTGACGGTGGTGTAGGTGCGGTAGCCGTAGTGCCCGCCCGGCCGGGTGAGGGACTCGCGGACCTTGAGGCCGTTGTCCAGGAGGAGGTCGAGGTAGAAGGGCGCGCCGTAGACCATGTTCTTGACGAGCTTGGGGTCGCCCATGTAGTCGCCGCCTTTCAGGGTGTCGGCGATGTGCTTCTCGGCGCTGTCCGGGACCAGGTTGAACTTCTTCTGGTATTCCGCGGCGAGCTTGGAGGTGTAGGAGGCGTAGACGCCGCCGTTGATCTGCGAGTTGCCGCCGACGAAGGGCATCTTCTCGACGAGGAGGACCTTGGCGCCGCGGGTCGCGGCGCTGTGCGACGCCGAGAGGCCGGCGAAGCCGCCGCCCACGACGACGACGTCGTAGCTCAGGTCCCACGTGGCGGGGAGGTCGGAGGAGACCGCGGCGGGCTCTTCCTTCGCGACGACGGCCTTCGGAGCCTCGGGCGCGACCTTGAAGTCCTCGACCTTGCCGCCGGCGGCGGCGATGGCGGCCGCGACCGCCTCGAGGATGCCGGTGCTCGTCCGCGACGAGCCGGCGACGACGTCGACCTCGATGCTCTGGGCCGCGACGATGCGTTCGGGCATCTTGACGAGGGCCGTGTCGGAGACGCCGGCGGTCTCGTTCTGCGTCTTGACGAGCACCTTTTCGATGCGCTTTTCGGAGAGCGTGACCTCGACGACCATGCCTTCGTGCATGCCGTTGACCGTCTGGCTGTAGACGCCGGGCTTCATGGACGCGATGGCGCGATCCTGGGCCTTGGCGGTCGGCTTGATGTTTTCGCACCCGCCGAGCGAGAGGGCGAGCGCCGCCGCGAGCAGCAACGACAGGGACTTCAATGCGCGTTTCACCTGATTCCTCCTGACTTTTCTCATACCCCCTCAAGGGGGTAGTTTAACGGCCAAACAAAGTATTTACTATAGATAAACCCATAACTATTTAGTGTCAATAGATTAAATTAACTAAATAGATAAATATACAGTTATCGACTAAATTGAGAACAAACATCTAATCGAGTTAATTCGACGTAGGCGTTGGAGATAGGAAAAGGCGTTTTTGGGGTATTGCGGCGCTTGCGATTCCGGGTGATTTCCCGGGGCGGCGCGGGCGTGGCGCGATTCTTCAGAAAAAGTGGGGGTAGCGGAGAAGACCGCAGAAAGGAAAAGCGCCCGGCGAGGGCGCTTTTCCTTTCGAGGACTTCGGAGCGAGGGGGAGCCGCGTAACCTGCGCCGCGCGCCTCTCGGCGCGCCCGCGGGGGGAGCGGCGCTCCCCCTTTGCCGTTCCTACTTCCTCCTGATCTCCGTGAAGCCGGTGTAGGGCACCAGGGCTGCGGGAATCTTGACGCTTCCGTCGGCCTGCTGGAAGTTCTCGAGGACGGCGATGATGCCCCGGCTGCAGGCGATCGCCGTGCCGTTGAGCATGTGGACGTGCTTGTTCTTGCCGTCCTCGTCCTTGTACTTCACGTTGAGGCGGCGGGCCTGGTAGTCGGTGCAGTTGGAGGTCGAGGTGACCTCGCCCCACTCGCCGCCGTTGCGGCCGGGCATCCAGGCCTCGAGGTCCCACTTGCGGTAGGCGGGGGCGCCGAGGTCGCCGGTGCAGGTGTCCACGACGCGGAAGGGGATGCCGAGGCCGGCGAAGATTTCCTCCTCGATGGCGCGGAGCTCCTCGTGGAGGCGGTCGGACTCTTCGGGCGTGGTGTAGGCGAACATCTCCACCTTGGTGAACTGGTGGACGCGGTAGAGGCCCTTGGAGAACTGGCCGGCGGCGCCCGCCTCGCGGCGGAAGCAGTGGGAGAGGCCGGCGAGCTTCAGGGGGAGCTTGGCCTTGTCGAGGACGGCGCCGGAGTAGTAGCCGCCCAGGGTGATCTCGGCGGTGCCGATGAGGCAGGCGCCCTCGCCCTCCACGGTGTAGACGTTGGACTCCGCGCCGCGGGGATTGAAGCCGATGCCCTCGAGGATCTCGGTCTTGGCGATGTCCGGCGTCGTGAAGAGGGTGAAGCCTTTCTTCATGAGGATGTCCAGGGCGTAGCGCACGAGGGCGAGCTCGAGGATGACGCCCTCGTTCTTGAGGTAGTAGAACTTGGTGCCGGAGACGCGGGTCGCCGTGTCGAAGTCGATGATGTCGAGGTCCTGGCCGAGCTGGACGTGGTCCTTGGGCTCGAAGGCGAATTTCGTCGGCTCGCCGACGCGCTTGACCTCGAGGTTGTCCTTGTCTTCCTTGCCGACGGGGGCCGCGGGGTGCGCCATGTTCGGGATCTTGCGCGCCTCTTCGTCGAGGCTCGCCTCCAGGGCGGCGGCCTCGGCCTCGAGGGCGGCGATGCGCTCCTTCAGGGCCTTGCCCTCGTCGATGAGCTTCTGGCGGGCCTCGGGCTCGAGTTTGCCCTTCATCGCGGCGGCGTTGTCGTTGCGCTTCTTGCGCTCGTCTTCGAGCTCGCGCTGGGCGACGTTGCGGCGCTCGTAGAGGGAGACGACGAGGTCGGCGTCGGCCTTCATGTAGCGGTTCTCGATATTCTTCTTGACGGCCTCAAGGTTGTCCTTGATGAATTTGTTGTCGAGCATGGTGGGGGCATTTTAGCGCGGCGCCGCGCGGCAGGCAAGCGGGCGGAGCCGGTCGGCGGCGGGCTAGCGGGCGGCGGCACGCGGCCTCGCCCTTGCCCGCTGGCGGCTCCGGGCGGCGGCGGGGCGGCCGCGGGCGACCTTGCCCTTGCCCCCGGGCGGCGTTTTGCGGTACCATCCATGGCATGAGACTCGACATCAATCCCCGCGGCAACGGCGCCTGCCCCCTCTGCAGCCGCGACGCCTCCTGCCGCCTCAAAAGGCTCCTTTCCGCCTCCCTCGAGGAGGAGACCGACCGCAACGAGTCGGGCATGGAGATCGTCGTCTATTCCTGCCCCTCGTTCAGCGAGAAGGCGCACTCGTGATAGACCGTCTCCAGGCGATTTCCGCCCACCTCCGCGAGCTCGACGAGACCGTCGCCGACCCGGACATCGCCCGGAACCCGGCGCGCTACCGCGAGATCATGCGGGAGCGCTCGCGCCTCGCCGTCATCGACGAGGCCTACGGCGAGTACAAGTCCGTCCTGGCCGGCATCGAGGACTCCAAGGCCCTCCTCAGGGACGAGTCCGACCAGGAGATGCGCGAGCTCGCCCGCGAGGAGCTCCGCGGCCTTGAATCGAAGCGCGACGCGCTCGAGGCGCGGCTCAAGGAGCTCCTCGTGCCCCGCGACCCCCTCGCCGACAAGAACGTCATCATGGAGGTCCGCGCCGGCACCGGCGGCGACGAGGCGGCCCTCTTCGTCTCCGACCTCTTTCGCATGTACTCCCGCTACGCCGACCGCCTCGGCTGGAAGGTGGAGGTGCTCGAGACCAGCGAGACCGAGCTCGGCGGCTACCGCGAGATCGTCTTCTCCGTCTCCGGCGAGGGCGCCTACGAGCGCCTGCGCTGGGAGTCCGGCGTCCACCGCGTCCAGCGCGTGCCCTCAACCGAGGCCTCGGGCCGCATCCACACGAGCGCCGTCACCGTCGCCGTCCTCCCGGAGATGGAGGAGACGGAGATCGACATCAAGCCCGAGGACCTGCGCGTCGACGTGATGCGCGCCGGCGGCCCCGGCGGCCAGTGCGTCAACACGACGGACTCCGCGGTCCGCATCACCCACCTGCCGACGGGCCTCGTCGTCCACTGCCAGGACGAGAAGAGCCAAATCAAGAACAAGGCCAAGGCGATGCGCATCCTCCGCGCCCGGCTCTACGAGCTGGAGGAGGGCAAGCGCCAGGCGGAGCGCGCCGCCGACCGCAAGAGCCAGATCGGCACGGGCGACCGCTCCGAGCGCATCCGCACCTACAATTTCCCGCAGAACCGCGTCACCGACCACCGCATCGAGCTCACGCTCTACAAGCTCGAGCTGGCGATGGAGGGCGACATCGGGGAGCTCGTCGACGCCCTCGTCATGTCCGCGCGCGAAGAGCTCATGAAGGCCGAGAAAACATGACCGCGCGGGACGCGCTCCGCGAAGGGGCTCGGATCCTGGGCGCGGGGCGCGACGGATCGGAGACGCCCTTCCTGGACGCGTCCCTCCTCCTCGCCGCCGCCCTCGGGATCGGCCGCGACCGCCTCCTGGCCTCCGGGCCCGACGAGGTGCCGCCCGCCGCGGCGGCCGCCTACGAGGCGGTGCTCGCGCGCCGCGCCGCCGGCGAGCCGGTCGCCTACGTCCTCGGCCGCAAGGAATTCTTCGGCCGCACCTTCCGCGTCGATTCCCGCGTCCTCATCCCCCGGCCCGACACCGAACTCCTCGTGGAGGCCGCGCTCGCGGCCGGCGACCGGCTCGAGCGCGAGCGCGCCGCGGCCGGGGAGGGGAGCGCCGAGGGCCGCACCCCGGGCGGCGTGACGGTCCGCGGCGAGGGTGGCGCCCCGGGCGGCGCCGAAGGCGGCCGGGCCCAAG
>DAINBW010000209.1:0-2244 GCA_036732745.1 Spirochaetales bacterium
TGACTTCTACCGTGTGAAGGTAGCACTCTCCCGCTGAGTTAATCGCCCACCGGACTTTCCGGGCGGTTCCCGGGAGGAACCGCAGGAAGGAATCTAGCACCGGGGGCCTTCTCTGTCAAGAACATGTACTCGCTCGTTTTTTATATACGAAAGCGTGCAGTAATGTATACGTCGAGGATGGATTAATAAAAAAGTAATGATATAAGTCGCTTTGGCAACGGCACTTAATAATTGGTTAAATGGAGCTATTGTTTGGTATGGTTCGTGCATGCTACTACTAGCAGCACGAAAGGCGGCATTCAAAATGGCAGCAGAGAGCAGTTTGGCCGTTCCGCGAGCCCCTCGGCGCTTCGCGGCGATCGGCGAAGAGATCAGGATTGAAATCCTCCGCAAGGCGATTCACCTGCTGATCGCGATCGTACCGAGCTTGGCCCGCATCGACCTTCGCCTGACCCTCGGCCTCCTTTCCTTCGGCATCCTCGTCTACGCCATCTGCGAAGCCTACCGCATCGACGGCAAGCGCATTCCCGTCATTTCGCGGGTCACCGCCCTGGCCGCGCGCCGCCGCGACGCGGGCAAGTTCGTGCTCGGCCCCGTCACCCTCGGCCTCGGGGCCATGCTCTCCCTCCTCCTCTACCCCTCGCCGGCGGCCGCCGTCGCCATCTACGCCTTGGCTTTCGGCGACGGTTTTTCGAGCCTCGTCGGCAAGCTCTTCGGCAGCATCCGCCTTCCCTATACCGGCGGCAAGTCCCTGGAGGGCAGCCTGACCTGCCTTGGCGCGGTCTTCCTGGCCGCCTTGGCCGTCTCCGGCCGCCCCCTGCCGGCCCTCGCGGTGGCCGCCGTGGCGATGGTGGTCGAGGCCGCCCCGCTCAAGGACTTTGACAACATCGTGTTGCCCGTCCTGACCGGCGCCTTCGCCGTGCTCGTCCTATAGGCGGCCAGCGCTCCCTCGGACTCCGACAGTAACGAAGAAGGCCTCACGGGATGGCACGATGGCAACGAACAGGCTGTCCCTATTCTCCTGTTCCTTACCCTCTGTGGCTTTGTGCCTTTGTGTGGAACATTTAGGAATGTCGCACACCAAGGCGCAAAGGCGCGGAGGCGCGGAGGGCGGGCCTTACTGCCAGAGATAATAGGCGTGGAGGCGGGACACGAAGAGCCAGGAGCCGGCCAGGAGGAGGGCGAAGCCGAGGAGCAGGGCCAGCGGATGCCACTGCGAGACGAGGATGCCCTGGCCGAGGAGGGCCGCCGCGGCGCCGAGGGCGATGACGCGGTAGGAGCGCTCTCCGGTGGAGCGGGCGGCGTAGAGGAAGTCGATGGTCGTGGCGATGGCGGCTATCGCGCCGAGCAGGCCGGTGATGCGGACATAGCCCGGCCGGACGAGGAAGGTGGGGTCGTAGACGCCGGTGTTCAGGGGCATGGCCCAGGCCAGGCCGGCTCCGACGGCGAGGATGAGGATCAGGACCGTGCCGAGCTTTTCGTTGCGGAAGCCGGCCGCGTAGAGGCTGGACGCGAAGATCGCCAGGATGCCCGTGAAGCGCGCGGCCAGCACGACGCGGGTCGCCGTGAGGGTGGCTTCCGCCGTCATGCCGGCCTCCGCGAGGCGAAAGACGACGAGCCGACCGGTCTCGAAGCCGAGGGAAAGCACCCAAAAGGAAAAGAAGAACATCTCCGACGAGACGGTTTTCCGGAAGGAATAGAGGATGAAGCCGAGGCAGAGCACCGCGTAGAGGCCGGCGAGCAGGGAGCCGACGGCGACGAAGCCGGGCGAGAGGAGCTTCCAGCCGAGGAGTTCGAAGGCGAGGATGCTCTCGGAGTCTTCGAGATGGCTCGCATCGGCCCTTCCGAGGAGGAAGGGCAGGGTGTGGACGGCGGCCGCGGCCAGGCAAAGGCAGGCCGCGGCGAAGAGGGTCCAGTTTATCCGGCGTCTCGCGGTTATGGTCACGCCCTCAGGATAGCCCGTCGGCCGGCGTTTGAAAAGCCGCGCGGCGCGGGAGCGCGCGTTTGCGTTAAGGGGCGGTCCCGCCCGAGCCGATACTTTCGGCAGGAGCTCGCCATGACGAAACGGATATTGGCAGTGGCCCTCGCGGCCCTCGCGTTCGCCGTCCCGGCCATCGCCGGCGACGTCGCCGCCTTCGTGAATCTCGGTTTCTCGCCGGACTCGGCCTATTTCATGTTCGGTCAGTACGGGGTCGAGGCAGGCTCGGGCAAGCCCTATGCCGAGCTCTATCTCGTCGACACGAA
>DAINBW010000209.1:2344-5598 GCA_036732745.1 Spirochaetales bacterium
CTCAACAAGAGCGTCGTCGAGGGGAAGGACGGAGCCGTCTCCTCCTTCGGCGTCGGGATCACGGCGACGGCCAAGGACGGCGGCGTCCGCCGCGTCACGGGCGGCAATCCCGACGTGAAGCGGCCCGGCGTGCGCGACTACGTCGTCCGCCGCGTCATCGTCGCCCCCGACGAGAAGACCCTCGTGCTGATCATCGAAAAGCGCATGACGCGGAAGGGCGATCCCTCGGTCCGCTACATGATCGAGTCCATCAGGCTCCCGTAACGGAAGCCGCCTCCCCCGATGGCGGAATCCTCCCCCCGGATTCCGTCGGCCCCGCCCGCGAACAGGCGGGGCTTTTCGTCGTTCCGGGGCGCGGCCGGCGCGCGGCGGGGCGCGCGGGCGCGCGGGCGCGCGGGCGCGCGGGTGCGCGGCGGGGCGCCCGGGCGAAAACCCGCTTGCGCGTCAGGCCCCGCGCCGGATATGCTTTCGCGCATGGACTCCTTCGCCGCGAGGCGGCTCCCCGCCGCCCACCGAACCCTCGCCGCCGCGCTCGCCTCCGGGCGCTCGCGCCGGGGCCCCCATCGCTGGGCATGGCGACGGGCGGCCTCGCGGCTCTCCGCGTCCTGACCAAGAGGGGACGCGCGGAGCCGCCGACGGAACGCGCAGCGCGCGCCGCCGGCCTTTCGCGATCGCCGCCCTCTTCCCGCCCGACACCACGAACCTCAGGAGACAAGCCATGGACAGGAAACGAATATTGACGGGCGACCGCCCCACCGGAAAGCTCCACCTCGGCCATTACGTCGGCAGCCTCGCGAACCGCGTGCGCCTCCAGGACGAGTACGAGTGCTTCTTCATCATCGCCGACCTCCACACGCTGACGACCAAGCCGGAGAAGGAGAACATCGAGGCCCTGGCGGACAACGTGCGCTCGGCGGCCCTCGACTACCTCGCCTGCGGCATCGATCCCGCGAAGAGCGTCATCTACCTGCAGAGCGCCGTGCCCGAGGTCATCGAGCTCTCCCTCTACTTCCAGAACCTCGTCAGCGTCGCCCGCCTTTCCCGCATCCCGAGCCTCAAGGACATGGCCCGGGGCATCGGCATCGACAACGACAACGAGATGCCCTTCGGCCTCCTCGGCTATCCCGTCCTCCAGTCCGCCGACATCCTCCTGCCGCGCGCGCACCTCGTGCCCGTCGGCAAGGACAACGTCGCCCACGTGGAGATCACCCGCGAGATCGCGCGCCGCTTCAACTACCTCTACGGCGAGACCTTCCCCGTGCCCGAGGCCCTCGTCTCCGAGTACGGCTCCCTCGTCGGCACCGACGGCAACGCCAAGATGTCGAAGAGCCTCAACAACGCCATCTTCCTCTCCGACGACGAGAAGACCGTGACGAAGCGCGTCATGTCGATGTACACGGACCCCAAGCGCGTCAGCGCCGACGTGCCCGGCACCGTGGAGGGCAACCCGGTCTTCCAGTACCACGACGCCTTCAATCCCGACAAGGCCGAGGTCGAGGACCTGAAGGCCCGCTACCGCGCCGGCAAGGTCGGCGACGTCGAGGTGAAGGAGAAGCTCGCCCGGGCGCTCAACGCCTTCCTCGATCCGATCCGCGAGCGCCGGGCCAAGTACGAGTCCCAGTCGGGCCTCGCCGACGAGATCGTCTACGACGGCACGATGAGGATGCGCGAGGAGGCCCGCGCGACGCTCTCCGCGGCCAAGAAGGCCATGGGCATGAGCGCGGTCTGGAACCGCGTGGCGCGCAAGGCCGAGGACGTGAAGAAGAAGCGCGGCTCCTGAAGGGCGGCCGCGCGGCGGCGCGGCCGGGCGCCGTCCCCGACGGAATCACCGATTCGGGGGATGGCGCCCGCGGCGTTTTTGCGCGATGCTTCGCCGAGCCGCGCGAAGCGGCGCGCCGCGTCCGCGACGCGGGAAAGGCCGGGAAATCATGGAGCTGAGGAGCCTGGACGGCGAGTCCGGCGAAAAGTTGTACGAAACCTTCATGGCGGCGTTCGCCGACTACAGCGTGCCCATGACGATGAGCCGGGCGGACTTCGACGAGTCGAACGCGCGCCGCGGCTTGGATCCGTCGATCTCCCTCGGCGCCTACGAGGGGGACAGGCTCGTCGGCTTCATCATGAACGGCCGGGGCCGCTGGGCGGGGCGTCCGGCTGCCTACGACCTCGGCACGGGGGTCCTGCCGGAGGCGCGGGGCGCCGGCCTCTCGGGGACCCTGGCGCGAAGGCTGGTCGAGTTCCTCCCGAGCCGCGGCCTCGAGCTTTACGTCCTCGAGGTGATCCGCGACAACCTGCCCGCCTTCAAGACCTACGAAAAGGCCGGCTTTGCGGTGACGCGCCTCCTTGAGTGCCCGGACGGGCGCTTCGCGGATTCCGGCCGGCCGGCTCCGGCCGGGCTCGAGCTCGTCGAGCTTCCCGGCGGCGCGGCCTTTCCCCGCTCGGAGGTCGCGGCTTTCCGCGACTGGGAGCCGACCTGGCAAAACTCGGACGACTCGATCGCGCGGACGACGGGGCGTCTCGTCATCCTCGGCGCGCGGCTCGAAGGCCGGCTCGCGGCCTGCCTCGTGGCGAGTCCGAAGGGAACGATCTGGCAGTTGGCCGTGGACCGCTCCCTGCGGGGCCGCGGCATTGGCTCCGCCCTCCTGCGCGAGCTCGCGCGGCGCGCTGGTGCGGACCTGCGCTACATCAACGTACAAGCCGACGACGCGGAGACGCTCCGCTTCCTCGCCGCCCGCGGGATCGGCGCCGGCGTCGGCCAGTACGAGATGACGAGGGTCTTGGCGCTGCCCTGAGGGCGGCCGGTCGCGCGCGGACGCGCCGCCCTCAGGGTGGCGCGCTCGAGGAGGTGCCTCATGATCCGGATCCGTCCCCTTTCGGCCGCCGACATTCCCCTCGTGGATCCTCTCCTCATGGCGGCCTACGGCAATCCGCAAAGCTTTGTCCCCCGCCTGGAGCGTCTCTTTCGCTTGGAGCCGGAGGGCTGGCTCCTGGCCGAGGAGGAGGGCCGGCCGCTCGGCACGGGCGGCGTGACCATGTACGGGACGACGGCCTACGTCGGCCTCGTGGCCGTCGATCCCCGGGCCCAAAGCCGCGGCATCGGCCGCGCGATCGTCGAGCGCGTCCTGGCCCTCGCGGCCGGGCGGGGCGCGGCGACCATCCTCCTCGACGCCTCCGACGCGGGCAGGCCGCTCTACGAAAAGCTGGGCTTTGTCACGGACGACGGCGTCGGCCTTTGGCGGCGCGAAGCCCCGGTCGAA
>DAINBW010000210.1:0-5587 GCA_036732745.1 Spirochaetales bacterium
CGTCGTTGTAGCGCTTCTTCGGGGCGCGCCGCAGGGCCCGCACGACGATCATGGCCACTTCATAGGGCACGCCGCGCCGGGCCAGGGCGCGGGAAACGTGGTAAAGCGGGGCCGAGGCGCTCTTGGCGCGCACGGGACCATAGGGCAACTTGCCGGTCAGGAAGCGGAACAGGTGGATGCCGAGGGAGTAGATGTCGCTCCGCCGGTCGGCCTCGCCGCGCAACTTGGTTTCCAGGGCCATGTAGCCGTAGTTTTCCAGGTCCGCCGCGGGATTGCCCTGCGGCAGGAGGGGAAGAAAGGCGGCGTAGCCCGGCTTCTGGATCCGGATCTCCTCCACCAAGCCGCCGGACTTCAGCATGAGGACGTTTTCCGCGTTCAGGCAGCGGTAGACGATCCCGAGCTTGTGGAAGGCGTCGACGCCCTGGCCGATCTCGATCATGAAACGGCAGGCGTGTTCGAGCCGGAGGGTCGGCTCCGCCGCCAGGACCTCGCGGAGGTTCCGATGGCCGCGATACTCCGAGGAGATGAAGCTCCGGTCCTCCCAGCGCTCGATTTCCACGAAATCGAGCACGGAGGGCGCCGCCACGGCGTAACAGGCCATCGCCCGCTCGCGGAAGCCGGGGATCGCCTCGTCCATGCCGGGGAGGGGTTTCAGGAAGCGGAGGAGAAACTGCGTCGCCGAGTAGATCGCCGTCGCGCGCCACAACTCGCAGAAGCTGTCCTCGCCGAGGCGCTCCTGCAGGATGTAGCACTGGTTGACGACTTGCCGCGATTCCAGCATGGCATCGTGTCGAGGCCGGACCCCGGCGGGCGGGGTTCGGGCGGCGGCGCGCCGGCGGGAGGGGACCAAGGTCCCGCCCCGGGCCGGCGCCTTTCGCCTAGACCTCTACCTTGGCGACGTTCGGGCGGACCTCGCTCTGCGTATAGTCGCCGCGCACGAGGAGGATGTCCGGGATGGCCTCGTTGAGGCGCTTGGTCATGTCCAGGAACTTGCCCCGGATGTTGTTCGCCTGGAGGGCGACATCCTGGATCTCGCGCGAGGGCATCGGCTTCTGCGGCTCGATGAGGCCCGCTATCCGGTCCAGGACGGAGAGGACGCTCCGGTTGAGGGGCTCCATCTGGTCCTTGGTCTTGTCCAGGTGCTTGCCGAGGTTGTTGACGTCCGTGACGGTCAGCGGATAGAGGCGGTAGCCCTCCTCCGGCACGTCGTAGCAGTGCGAGATGAGGCCGTAGATGATGACCAGGGCCGTCGGGTAGATCTCGCCTGCCTTCCAGCCGGTGAGCATCTTGAAGCACTCCTCCAGCATGTAGGTGTTCGGCTGGATGGTTCCGAAGAACTTCGCGGGATCGCGGCCCTCGACCAGGCAGTCGATGACCCAGCGGTTCCCCGACTCGATCAGGCGGAAGTACACGGGATAGTTGTCGGGGGTAAGCCCGACCTTGTTGACGAGATAATGGGAGAAGGCGACCGCGGCGAAGGCGCCGTACCCCTCCCGGCAGGATATGATGTCGTTGATATAACCAAGGGAGAGGTTGTTGATCTCCTTCTCCGACCAGAGCGGCCATTCGTTGCCGGGCATCCGTTCCTCCTCGTCGCTGGAAAGGGCCGCGCCCCTTACAAGGGGCGCGGCGCCGTGAATCGCTTACTGCTTGGCCGCGGCCTCGGCCTCGTTGAGCGGCACGCGTTTCCTCGGAAGGATGTCCTTGTCGAGGTTCGGCTCGAGCCTGAGCAGGACCTCGGGGATCACGTCCACGAGGCGCTTGGTCGAATCGAAGAAGTTGTTGCGGATGTTGTGCGCGTGGACGGCCAGGTCCTCCATGTCCTCGTCGATGTTCTGCCCCTCGAGGGAGGAGAGCTTGTCGAGGATGTCGAGGATGCTGCGGTTCAGGAGGTCGTCCTGGCCCTTCTCCTCGTTGAGGTGCTTGCCGAGGGCGTTCACGTCGGCGACGGAGGGCGGGTAGATCTTGTAGCCGTCGAGCGGGGAGTTGTAGGCGGCCTGGAAGACGCCGAGGATGATGCCGAGGGTCTTCGGGTAGATCTCGCCCTTCCGGTACTTCGTGAGGATGCTGAAGCAGGTCGCCACGATGAAGTAGTTCGGCTGGATCGAACTCATGAACAGGAAGGGGTCGCGCGTCCCGAGCAGGGCGTCGATCACGTGGTGGTTGCGCACCGTGAGGATGTTGAGGAACACGGGATAGTTGCCGTTCGTGATTCCCGTGAAGTTGAGGTAGCTCGCGTAGGTGATCGCGGCCTCCACTCCCTCCGTGGAGCGGCAGCCGATGATGCCCTTGAGCATGCTGTATTCGATGTGCTGGACTTCGTCGTCGGTCCAGTCTTGCTTCTTCTCGAAAAGCTCTTTCATGCCTGGCTCCTTTCCTCGACCTCAGTCCACGTAGAGCTGGCGCGGGGCCGTCTCTTTGGCGATGTAATCGGACTTGACGAGGAGGACCTGCGGGATGATGTCCTCCATCTTCTTCCGCTTGTCGAAGTAGAAGGTGCGGATGTTGTTCGCCTGGCGGGCCATCTGCTCCTTCTCCGGATCGGCGGAGGTGCCGGCGAGGGAACCGATCCTGTCGAGGATGTCCAGGATGCAGCGGTTGTTCGGGTCGTCCTGGCCCGTTTCCTTGTTGAGGTGCTTCCCGAGGTTGTTCACGTCGTTGATGGACACCGCGTAGACCTTGTAGCCGTCCTTCGGGGAGGCGAAAGCCGCCTGCAGGACGCCGAGGACGATGGAGAGGGTGATCGGGTAGATGCCGCCCGGATGCCAGTTCGTGAGCAGCTTGTAGGCCGTGAAGGCCAGGTAGCTGTTCGGCTGGATCGGGCTGATGAGGAGGAAGGGATCCTTCTTGCCCACCATCGTGTCGATGACCCAATGGTTCTCGACCTCGAGCAGCTTGAGGAAAAGAGGATAGTTGTCGTTGTTGAGACCCGAGAGGCTGAGGAACCGGGCGAAGCTGATGGAGCCTTCGACCGCCTCCTCGGTGCGGGAACCGAGCATGTTCTGCACGATGCCAAGCTCGACCTGCATAATGGTCTCTTTGGACCAGGTCCTCTCGATGACTCTTTCGGTCTGTTTGTCCATCATGACCTCCAGTTCGATGAACCTAAGAAGCTCCAACCAAGGTGCAGAAAAAAGTCTAGGAGCCCCCCCTTGACAAGTCAAGGGCGAATTCGGGTAACTTCTTCAATTTTTGTCCTTATATTTGGCCATGAAGCTGTCCCCGAACATCGAGTAGTCCGTCTCCTTGCATTCGGCCTTGGTTTCCGACGCGGATTTGAACATCGAGCGGAAATACCGGTCGATGTAGTCCCGCCGGGCCGCGATGTTCCTGGCCAACAGCGCCCCGTAGGCGGCGGGATCCGGGCAATAGCCCTCCACGACCGCGACCGCCAGGGCCCGGAGCTCCCCCTCGGGGATGGCGGTCATCGCCTTGAGCCGGGAATCGAAGGCGTCGATGGAGAGGCCCGAGAAGTTATCCGGCCGGAGCAGGGTCAGGAAACGGGTCTTTTCCGTGCGGAACCAGCCGAATTTGTCCGGATTTCCCGTGATCTTCATCGCCTCGGAGGCGATGTCCGCCTTGTCGTAGTCGATGGCGGCGACAAAGGGCTTGTTGGCCTTGTTGTGGATGACGAGGTAGTTGTTCGGGTTGCGGTCCTCGTCGAAGAACAGCCAACGGTTGACGAGGTCGGCCCGGAGGATGTCGATGAAGGGCTGGTCGAGGTAGTTGTAGGAGCTGATCTGCATCGCCTTCCGGACGACCTTGGTCGCCCGGTAGAGCTTGCCCTCGATCTTGAACACCGTGGTCGGGGCGGCGAGCGTGCCCATCCAGTGGTCGAGGAGGTAGGCGAAGGTGCAGGTCCGGTGGTAGAGGAGCTCCTTGGGGTCGCTGGCCGGCTTCAGGATCCAGGGATCCCCGCCCTCGTCGACCGCGCCGAAGTAGCCCTTGACCGCGGCGTTGAAGGGTACGTCGTCCTGGGATTCCGTCAACTTGACCGCGAGGGCGTCCAGGCGGGCGAGCACCGCGGGAGGGGCCAGGTCCAGGTAGAAATAGCGGACGAGATCGGGATCCGCGATCGCCGCGGCGAGTGTCTGGCGCTCATCCATAGTAATAGACCTCCGGTTCCTTCGATATCGCGAATTTGGCGACGAGGGCGCCCCCTTCCAGGGTCAGGTAGGGGGCGCGGCTCCCGGAGCCCGAGTAGATGATGTGGTGGTTCTTGATGCCGATGACGTTCATCCAAAGGCCGGTGGTGTTGCCGTCGTTCCAGAGGGGATTGTGCCCCACGATGAAGTGGGTCTCCGGCGGCAGGTCCAGGAGCTCCAGGCAGAGCCGGATGTCGCGCTCGCCGTACTCCTTGGGGCTCGGGTTGCCGTGGAATTCGTTCACGCGGGTCCACAGGAGCTGGTGGTACTTTTCCGGGTAGTCCTTGATGTTGACGAGCTCCGTCCGGTCCAGGCCCCCGTGCGGCGGTCCGGCGTGGGTCACGACGAAGCCCTCCCCGATCACGAAGAGGGGCAGCGCGTCGAAGAAGCGCTCCACCGCCGCCACGTAGTCCTTGCCGCGGGAGGCGATGAGGGCGACCTTCAGCTCCTGGCCCTGCGCGATGCCCGATTTCCTGAGGCGCTCGTCGAAGGTGTCGTGGTTGCCGCGGAGGTAATAGACGCTGCCCGGGTGGCGGTCGACGAGGCGGAACAACCCGTCCAGGATCTCGACCGAGCTGGCCATTTCCTTCATGTGCCCGGTGCGGTCGTCGTGGACGGCGTCCCCGACGATGACGAGCAGGGCCTTGCCGGCCTCGAGGTCGGCGCGGTTGTTCTCGTGGTCGACGATCTTGTTCAGGTAATGCAGGTTGGCGTGGAGGTCGCCGATGATGACGGGCCGCACGCCCTTGGGCAGCTCGACGAGGCCGCCCGGCCTGCCCTTGGCGTCGCGGCGACGGCCCGGGTAGGACTCGACGATCTCGATCGCGCGCTCCACGAGGGGCGGACCCTCGAGGTTGACGTCGGGCCGGGAAGCGGCGCCGAGCGGACGGCCGCCGTTCGCGAGCTCGGACTTTCGAGCCAAGGAAGCCTCCTCGCGCCCTTTCGATCAGGCCCCGGCTTCCCCGGCCTCCGGCTCCCCGCGCCCCAGCCCTAGCCCTTCGGCTTCTTGCGCGGCGGCGGCTTGGCCGCGTCTCCGGGCTTCCGCCTGGGCTTCCCGGCCGGCGCCTCCTTGGCCCCCGCCCGAGCCGCCTTGGGCTTGGGAGCGGGAGCAATGGTATTGAGCGGGACAAACTCGACGTTTTCCGGTTCCTTCAGGACGTGCTTGCGATAGAGCCGCGCCATTTGCGCGTCTTCCGCATCCACCGCCTGCTTTGCGTCGCGGGCCCGGATCTTCTCCTCGCGCGCTGTCTTGGCGATGCCGAGTTTGTCCAGGTCCTTCTGCGTTTCCTTCGTTACAATCTCATCGCGCAGCAGCATGGAGTGCTCGCTGCTCACCAGCTTCACAGCCTTGCCGCCGGCGAAGATCTCGTGCCGGCCCTTGTCGTTGTACCACTTGGTCAACGTCGCCGTCATGTGCATCTTCTCGATAATGTTCCGCCAGC
>DAINBW010000211.1:0-5554 GCA_036732745.1 Spirochaetales bacterium
GGGCGCCGATCTCCTCATGCTGTCCGCCGGCGGTTCCGCGCCGCGGGTGCGCGACGCCATCCTCCGCGCGGTGGAGGCGGGGCGCCTTCCCGCCTCCCGCCTGGACGACGCCGCGGCGCGCGTCGTCGCGCTGAAGCTGCGCTTCGGCATGGCCGCCGCCCTCGATCCGGCCGTCCGCGCCGGGCGCCTCGCCGAGTTCCCCGCCCTGGTCGAGGAAAGCGGCCGCCTCCTCGCCGAAACGGGCGCCGCCGCCAGCGCCGGTGAAGGGGCCGCCGCCGTCAAGACTAATATCCCCGCCCGCAAGCGCCGATGATGAGAGGGTGAGAGCCCCACCGTCGGTCTTGTTCGCTTGCGCCCTCCTCCTCGTCCCCCTCGCGGCGGCCGGGGCGCAGGGCGCGCCGCGGAGTCCGGCTTCCCCGGAGGATCTCCTCCTCGGTCCCGACGATCTCCGCATCGAGCAGCTCACCGATGGCGGCTATCACTTGTATGTCCGCAAGAAGCCCGGGCTCGGCTCGGTCCTCCTCACGGAGAGCACGAAGGATCCCGCGCGCAAGGCCGACAATTACGCCTATCGCGCCACCGAGAAAAACGCCGTCAACGGCGAGGAAAAGCGCCTGCTCGACGGCGCCTTCCTGCCGCCCGAAAGCAAGATATACTCGATCATCGATTCCACGCCCGAGCCGGACGCGCGGTTCGGCGAGGCCTTCCACCTCTTCATTCCCTGGGTCGTCGAATGGGGCTACGCCTGGTCGCGCGCCGGCCAGACCTTCATCGCCGACGGGAGCTTCGTCAACCTGCGCGCCTTCGCCCTGCCCTATGCCGACTATCGCGGGGCCTTCGCCGACAATCCCTATCTCGTGCGGGTGACGCAGGTGCCGCGGCCGAGGCCCGTCGTCAAGGCGCCGCTTCCGCCGCCGCCCCTCCCTTCCCCCGCGCCCGCCCCGCCCAAGCCCCGCGATCCCGACCTCTACATGCCCGAGACCGTCCGCGCCTTCGAGGGCATCGCCGAGTCCGGCAAGGGCGAGGCCCGGTTTTCGGAGGGCGAGGCCGACATCGTTCCCGAGTTGTCCGCCCTCCTCGACCGGGCCAAGGGCAAGAGCGTCGACCTCGTCGTCTGCCTCGACACCACCGACTCGATGAAGGACGACATCGACGCCGTCAAGAAAGCCATTCCGGAGATGCTCAAGGAGCGCCTGGCCGAGTTCGGCTCTTTCCGGCTGGGTTTCGTCCTCTACAAGGACTATTTCGAGGATTACCTCGTCAAGAAATTCGACTTTACCCGCGATTTTTCCGTTTTCACCTCCGAGCTGTCGGCGGTTCGGGTCGCCGGCGGCCGCGACATCCCGGAGGCGGTCTACGAGGCCCTCTACGCCGCCCTCGTCGAGTATCCCTGGGCCGCGGAGAAGAAGATGATCGTGCTCATCGGCGACGCCCCCCCGCATCCCCTGCCGCGCGGCAAGATAGACCGGGAACTCGTGGAGAAGACCTCGGCCCGCCTCGAGGTGGAAATCGACGCGATCATCCTGCCGCACTGAAGGATTTTCGATTTTTCTTGCGCCGTAAACGCGTTTCGGTATAGAGTTTTAACGATAACAATTTGGGAAAGGATCCAAAGGCAGCATGGCGAGACGGAGAAACAGGGAAAAGACCGAGATCCTCGTGCGCGTGGCCAGCCGCAGGACCTTCCTCCTCGCCGCCTCCACCTTGGCCGCCTTGTTCCTCTTCCTCGGTTCGCCCGCCCAGATCGTCAAGCCCCAAGAGCGGGCGGTCGGCGGCGTCAGTCTTTCCACGGCGGAGCAGATCGCCGCGGCCGTCGGCGACTCCGGCGAGGACCGCGGACTCTACTACTCGGTCCACCGGGTGGTCTCCGGCGATACGGTCGGCGACATAGCCGAAAGCTACGGCGTCAGCCAAGACAGCATCATCAGCTTCAACGACATCCAGAACACCCGCGCCCTCCGCCCGGGCCAGCTCCTCAAGGTGCCGAGCATGGCCGGCATCCTCTATACGGCGAAGGAAGGCGACACCGCCGAAACCGTCGCCGCCTCCTTCGAGATCGATCCCAACGGCATCATCGAGGTCAACGGCCTCCTCAAGTCGGAAATTCCCGCGGACAAGATCGTCTTCCTGCCGGACGCCAGGCTCCCGAGCTTCAAGCTGCGCGAGATCAACGGCGACCTCTTCCGCTGGCCCGTCCGGGGCTGGATCACCGACCGCTTCGGCTGGCGGAAGGATCCCTTCAGCGGCAGCCGCACCTTCCACACCGGGCTCGACATCTCCGCCGCGATGCGCACGCCGGTCGCCGCCGGCATGGAAGGGCGCGTCGTGGACGCCGGCTACTCGAGCATCCTCGGCAATTACGTCGTGCTGGCCCACCATTCCAGCTGGTCGAGCACCTACGGACACATGGATTCCTCCTCCGTCAAGGTCGGCGAGTGGGTGCGGGCCGGCCAGCGGATCGGCTACGTCGGCAACACCGGCTACACCACCGGGCCCCACCTCCATTTCTCCGTCCTCAAGAACGGCCGCCTCGTGAATCCCTCGGCCGTCGTGCACTGACCGGAGCCGCTTCTTCCTTTTTCCCCGATTCGCGCTACAATGGCGCCATGATCGCCACCGAACGACTCTACTACACCCGGCCGGAGCTCGACCGCGCGGAAGCCCGCGTGCTTGCCGTCGAAGGCCCCGCCGAGGCTCCCGTCCTCGTCCTTGACCGGACTGTTTTCTATCCCGAGGGCGGCGGCCAGCCCTGCGACCTCGGCAGCGTCGGGGGCTCTCCCCTGGCGGCGGTCGCCCTGGACGGCGAGCGCATCCTCCACCGCCTGGCCGCGCCTCTTCCGGGACTGGCCGTCGGCGCCTCCGTCGGCCTACAACTCGACGCCGGGCGCCGGCGCGACCACGCGGAGCAGCACTCCGGCCAACACCTCCTGTCCGCGACCTGCCTCCGGCTCCTCGGGGCGGAGACCAAGAGCTTCCACCTCGGCGCTGAGCGCTCGACCATCGACATCGGCATCGCCGCCATGGACGAAGGCGACCTGGCGGCGGTGGAGGCGGAGGTCAACGAGGTCATCGCCGAGTCCTATCCCATCCGGATCCACGTCTGCCCGCCGGAGGACCTCGATTCCTTCCCGCTGCGCAAGCGGCCACCCTCGGGCGAGGAGGAGATCCGGGTCGTCGAGATCGACGGGATCGACTACAGCCCCTGCTGCGGCACCCACCTGTCGAGCGCGGGTTCCCTGCGGCTCCTCAAGATCCTCGGCGCCGAGAAGTACAAGGGCATGACCCGCGTCTCCTTCGTCGCGGGCGGCCGGGCGCTCCGCGACTACGCGGCAGCCTGGCGCCGGGGGCGGGACGCGGCCAAGGCGCTCGGCTCCTCGCTGGAGGACCTGGCCGGCGAGGCGGCCCGCGCCGCCCTCCGCCTCAAGGAGGCCCTGGCCGCCCTGGAGCGGCTAAAGACCGAGCGGGCCCTCCTGGAGGCCGAGCGGGCCCTGCGGCAAAGGCCCGCCGGGGACGGCGGCGTCCTCCTGTTCCGCTTCGCCGACCGGGGCGCCGCGGAGGCCCAGGAGGCGGTTCGCGCGGCGAGTTCCCTCGGCGTCCCGGGCCTGGCCGCGAGCCTTCCCGAGCTCACCGCCTGCGCCTCCGTCCCCGCTTCCGCCGCCTCCCGGGCCCCCGCCGCCTCGCTTTCCGCGCTCCTCAAGCCCGTCGCGGAGGCCTTGGGCGGCAAGGGGGGCGGCGGCCCGACGCTTTTCCGGGCCACTTTCCCCGCCGCGGAGGCCCTGGAGGCCTTCCTGGCCGGGGCCGGGCGGGAAATGGGGATATTCGGCGGCATCAGTTGACAATTGTAAAAATTACAAATAAAATTAAATCATCTTAATTGTCAGGGGAATGCCATGAATTCCGATAGTATAGCCGCCCGTCACCTTTTCGAGCTCGCCGCGAGCGTCCAGCAGAGGATCCGGAAGGCCGTCGAGGCTGCCCTCCGCCTCAAGGACCTGACCTACGCCCAGTTCGGGGCCCTCACGGCGCTCGGGCAAAGCGACGGCCTTTCGCAGGCCGAGCTGGCCGCGGCGCTGGAGACCGATTCGACCACCGCCATGGTGCTCCGCACCTCCCTCGAGAAGAAGGGCCTCGTCAAGCGCTCGGGCGACCAGACCGACGGCCGCGTCAAGCGGATCGTCGTCACCGCCGAGGGCCGCCGCGTCCTCGCGGACGCCGAACCCGTCGTCGCCGCCGCCTACGCCGCGGCCGACGGCCTCGTGTCGGAGCAGGAGGCCAAGCGCACGGCCGCCGTCCTCGAGCGGCTCCGCGACTTCGCCCTGGCCGCCGCCATCGCCGCCGCGCCCAAGAAGGCCTCGGCCGAGGGCGGGGAGAAGCGCCGCGGCCGCCCGCGCAAGAACCCGGAGGCCGCCGCTCCGGAAGCGAAGAAGGGTCGCGGCCGCAAGCCGGCCGCCGAGGCCAAGGCGCCGAAGTCCGCCGCCAAGGCCGCTAGCAAGGCCAAGTCCGCGAAGCCGGCCGCCCCCAAGGCCGGCGCCAAGAAGGGCGCCGCCGCGGCGCCGAAGGCCAAGATAGCCAAGCCGGCGGCGGCCAAGACCAAGGCCAAGACCGAGCCCAAGGCGAAGGCCGCCAAGAAGGCCTGATCCCCTTCCGGAAAAGGAAAGGCCCGCGGTCCTTGGACCGCGGGCCTTTGTTTTTTGGCGGAGCCTTCAGGCGGCGAGGCCGGGGGAGCCGGCCGGTTTTTAGAGCGTGAAACGAAGACCGTTCACGAGGAGGCCGGGCAGGAGCATGCCGCCGATGTCGCGCATCCCGTAGCTGCCGACCGCGGGGATGAGGCTCCGCTCGCGCGTCAGGTCCTCGAGGTTGGCGCCGAAGAGGTCATAGAGGCTTTCGTCGAAGCGCATGTCCTTGATCGGGGAGACGATCTTGCCCCCCTCGACCCAGAAACAGGCGAAGCGCGTCATGCCGGTGACCCGGGCGTTCTCGAAATCGCTCCAGTTCGCGTAGTGGAAGTTGGAGACATAAAGGCCGGTCCCGAGGGCCTTGAGGGCGTCGGCCTCCGCGAGGCCGCCGGCGGCCAGCGCGGGGGAGCGCAGGCCCTCGTGCTCGGGCGCCGCGTTGGAGGCGACGGCGTACTGGAGGGCGGTCCGCGCGGAGACGAGGCTGTTCGCGAGCTTGCCGCCCTCGATGAGGACGAGGCGCTCGGGCGCGACCTCGCCGAGTTCGTTGAAGCGCGGCTCCACGCCGAGCGTGAAGTCCTGGGTCAAGGTGAACTTGGGCGACAGGGACTTCCGGCCCTCGCGGAGGGCCATGAAGGAACTTTCGCCCTCGCGGAACTCGCGCTCCGAAAGACCGCGCCAGGAGAAGAAGACCATGAGCTCCTCGAGCGCGCCGGGGGAGACGTAGGCGCGGTAGGAACCGGGCTCCAGGACCTTGTCGGGCTTTCCGAGTCCCTCGAGGAGGGGCCGCGCCGCGGCGAGGCGCCGCGCGTGTTCGCCGGAGTCCCACTCCCGGCCGGCGTAGCAGGACTTGACGGCCTTGCCGCTCGGGAGCCAGGCGG
>DAINBW010000212.1:0-5548 GCA_036732745.1 Spirochaetales bacterium
CCCCTTCGCGTCCGAGCTCCTCCGCGCCGCCCGCGGGCAGGGGCAGGCCGCCGAGGTCGGGAAGTCCCGGATGGACGCGATAGGCGCGATAGACGAGGTCGAGGACGGGACGCCCCGGGCTCCCCGGCCCGCCGGCGGCGGCCGCGAAGGCCGGAGAGCGGAAGTCGCCGCCCCTTCCCCAGGGGTATTCCTGCGGAAGGCGGTGCAGGCTGTAGCTCTTGTCCGCCGCGTCCTCGGCGGCGCCGAAGCCCTGGGGCGGGGCCTCCAGGGCGGCCAGGGCCTCCAGGCTCGGCTCGAAGAAGCCGCCCCAATGGTAGTGGGCGAGGTACTTGCCGCGGAACAAGGCCACGACGTAGGCGCCGCCGCCGGGCGGGGCGACGAGCCAGGCGCGGGGAGCGCCGTCGGGTCCCGAAAGGACGCGGATCACGCCGGGACCCCCCGGACGCTGGTTCCCGTCCCGGCGGCCGGGCCGGCGGAGTCGCGCACCGCGAGCTCGGGCTCGATCCGCGCGGAGCGCCGCCCCGCGGGGCTTCCCGCCAGCGCCGCGAGGAGGAGCCGCGCCGACTCGGCCCCGATGTCGCGCATCTTGAGGTCCACGGAGGTCAGCTGGACCCGGCCGGAGACCGCGAGGATCGTGTTGTCGTGGCCGACGACGGAGAGGTCCTCGGGAATGCGGAGGCCGGCGCGGGTCGCGGCGTTGACCGCGCCGCGGGCCATGAGGTCGTTGCAGGCGAAGATGGCGGAGGGCAGGCGGCCTTCGCGGATCGCCGCGCTCACGGCCGCGTCCGCGAGGGGAATGGCGTCCTCGCTGTTGCCGTCCGCGACCCGTAGGACGAGATCGGGCCGGGCCCCGCGGGCACGCTCGGCGCGCCACTCGGCCCAGGCCGCCTCCTTGATGTCGAAGGAGAAGCCCTTCTCGCCGCGGAGGAAGGCGACGTCCCGGTGGCCGAGCCCCTCGAGATACTCCATGACGCGCCGCATGCCGAGCCGCTGGTCGACGAAGACCTGGCCGATCGCCGAGGCCGAGATGGCCGGATTGGAGTGGACGAGGACGAAGGGCCGCTTGGCGGACTCCCTCGCGAAAAAGCCGTCGGAGAAATTCTCGTTGGAGGCGTCGATGACGATGATGCCGTCCGCGCGGCGCGAGGCGAATTCGCGGATATAGCGGCGTTCGAGGTCGGCGGAGTCGTCCGTGGCGGCGAGGAGCATCATGAAGCCGGCCTCGCGGAGGCGCCGCTGGATGGTTTCCGTGATTTCCATGTAGTACGAGTTGCTGATGCTGATGATGAGGACGCCGATGGTTTTCGACTGCTTCGTCATGAGACCGCGCGCGAGGGAATTCGGGACGTATTCGTGCCGTCCGACGACGGCGAGCACTTTTTCCCGCGTTTCCGGCTTGACCAGGTCGGCATTGTTGAGCACTCTGGAGACGGTGGCCGTAGACACCCCCGCCTCTCGGGCGATATCTTCTATACGCATAGGCTCCTTATGTAAGCGCTTACATTCTGGGCGCTGAGGGTTGCCTTGTCAAGCACAATACGCCGGGCGCGTCGGCCCGTGCACCGGTCGCCTTTCGCCGGATATGCCAAGGAGTGCGCCATGATCGACATACGCCACACGGGCAAGCCTTGGGAAAGCCCCGAGCTCGTCGCCAGGAATCGCCTGCCGATGCGGAGCCCGCTCTTTC
This sequence comes from Spirochaetales bacterium, assembly GCA_036732745.1. Taxonomy (GTDB): domain Bacteria; phylum Spirochaetota; class Spirochaetia; order Treponematales; family Rectinemataceae; genus JAEUJG01. Next base: position 1,688 of record DAINBW010000212.1, read on the forward strand.
CCTTCCCCAAAGCGGCGGAAGCCCTCGCCGACGCCGTCGCGGGGCCGCTCGGCCGCGCGGGCGGGCGCGGCGTGGTCCCGGAGGGGAATCCCTGGATCCTCTCCCTGGACGGGCGGTGGCGCTTTGCCCTCGCCGCGTCGCCCGAGGCCGCGCCGGCGGGCTGGGACGCTCCCGGCTTCGACGACGGCGGCTGGGCCGAGATCGAGGTGCCCGGTTCCTGGTCCCTCCAGGGCTTCGACAAGCCGCACTACACGAACGTGGTGATGCCCTTCGGGAACGTCCCTCCCGCTTCGCCGGCGGCCAATCCGACGGGCCTCCTCAGGCTCGCCTTCGATCTCCCCGCCGCGTGGCGGGGGCGGCGCGTCGTCCTCCGCGTCGGGAGCGCCGAGAGCTTCCTCGGTGTCCGCCTCAACGGCGTGGAACTCGGCTTCTCCAAGGATTCGCGCCTTCCCGCCGAGTTCGACCTCGGCCCGGCCCTGCGCGAGGGACGCAACCTGCTCGCCCTCGAGGTGATCCGCTATTCGGACGCGAGCTACGTCGAGGACCAGGACCAATGGTGGCTCGGCGGCATCCATCGCGGCGTCTGCCTCTACTCGACCGCGGCCGCGCATCTCCGCGACGTCGACGCGCGGCCCCGCCTGTCCGCCGACCTCGCCGGGGGCTCGGTCGAGCTCGTCGCCTCGCTCGGCTTCGCCGCGGATCCCGCGCGCTCCGCCCAGCCCGAAGGCGGCGCTCCCTGCGACTACGCGCCTCCGGCCGGCGGCCCCGGCGGCGAAGGCCCGGCCGGCGGAAGCGTCCCGGGCGACGGTCGCGCGTATCGCGTGCGGGCCCGGCTTTACGGCCCCCTCGCCCCGGGCGGCAAGGCCGCGCCGGCCGCCCCGGTCGCGGAGGCCGAGGCCGGGGTCGGCGCCCTCTATCGCACATCGCGCTGGGAGGCGCGGCTCTCGCTGCCCGTCGCCGCGCCCGCGGCCTGGAGCGCCGAGCGCCCGAGCCTTTACGCCCTCGTCGTCACGCTCCTCGATCCCGACGGGCGGGAGCTGGAGAGCGAGGCCTGCCGGCTCGGCTTCAGGCGGGTGGAAATTCGCGACCGGGCCCTCCTCGTCAACGGGAAGCGCGTCCTCCTCAAGGGCGCGAACCGGCACGAGCACGACGAGCGCCGCGGCCGGACCCTCTCCACGGCCTCCATGGCCGCCGACATCGAAATCCTGAAGCGCCACAATTTCAACGCGGTCCGCGCCTCGCATTATCCGAACGACGAACGCTGGTACGAGCTCTGCGACGAGTACGGCCTCTACGTCTTCGACGAGGCGAACATCGAGAGCCACGGTTTCTACGACCAGCTCTGCCGCGATCCGCGCTGGCTTCCCGCCTTCCAGGACCGGGTCTCGCGCATGGCCCTCCGCGACAAGAACCACGCCTCCGTGATCGCCTGGTCGCTCGGGAACGAATCGGGCTACGGGCCCAACCACGACGCGGCCGCGGCCTGGCTGCGCGCCTTCGACCCGACGCGCCCCCTCCACTACGAGGGCGCCTGCCGGCCCGAGTGGGGGCAGGGCCCCCATCCCCTCGACACGGCCGGGAGGGGCGCGGCGGCCACCGATCTCGTCTCGGTCATGTATCCCTCGATCGCCTATCTCGGGGAGTGGGACCGCGAGGGCCGCGACGACCGCCCCCTCGTGATGTGCGAATTCTCCCACGCGATGGGCAACTCCAACGGCAGCCTCTCCGACTACTGGGAACTCGTGGAGGGCAGCCGCGCCATCCAGGGCGGCTTCCTGTGGGAGTTCATGGATCACGGCATCCTCGTCGGGGAGGGCGGCGCCGACACGCCGACCCTGCGCGAGGCCGCGGGCGCGAACGCGGCCCCGCCCGCCTCCCGCGCCGGCGGCAAGGCCTGGCGCTACGGGGGGGACTTCGGCGATTCGCCGAGCGACCTCGACTTCATAGCCGACGGCCTCCTCTTCCCCGACCGCGCCCCCAAGCCCGCGATGGCCGAATGCGCGCGGCTCTTCCGCCCGATCCGCGCCCACGCGGCGCTGCCCGCGGCGCGCCACGCCGCGGCCGTCCGCGACGCGTCCTCGGCGCCCGCCTCCTCGGGCGCGCGCTTCGGCCGCGTTTTCGTCGAGAACCGCTTCGATTTCCGCGACCTCTCGGGAATCGCGCTCTCATGGAGGATCCTCTCGGGCGAGCGCGGCCGGGAAGGCGGCGCCCTCGTCGCCGAGGGCCGCGCGGCGCTCCAGCCGATCCCCGCCGGCGGCGTCGAGCCCGTCGAGCTCGGACTGCCCCTCGAAGGGGCTGAGGGCGCCGCCCTGCGCCGCGCCGCCGTCGAGGGGGAGTGTGTCCTCGAGCTCGAGTTCTCCCTCGCTTCGCCGGAGCCCTGGGCGCCGGCGGGCCACGTCCTAGCGCGCGAGCGCTTCCCGCTGTCCGACGCGCCCCCCGCCGCGGCGCGGCGGCGCGGCGGCGCGGCCGGCCCGGGCCTCGAGGCGCGCTTCTCCGGCGAGGGCTTCCTCGCCTCCCTGCGCGCCGCGGGGGGAGAGGAGCTCCTCGCCTCGCCCCTCCTGCCCTGCCTCTTCCGGGCGCCGACCCAGAACGACGGGCTCAAGAACTTCGCCGCCCTCCGCGGCAAGCCGGACTTCGCCTTTTACCACGCGGACAAGGCGATGTACGGCTGGCTCGACGCCGGCCTCGACCGGCTCGTCTTCGAGCTCGAGTCGCGCGTCGAGAGCGGCTGCGTTGTCGAGATCGCGCATCGCTTTTCAACCGCGAAGGGCGTCCGGGCGGGCCGCTTCCTCCAGCGCTGGAGGACGGGGGAGGGGAGGGTCGAGGCCGACCTGACCTTCGACCTCGATCCGGGCCTTCCCGAGCTGCCGCGCGTCGGACTCCGCTGCCGCCTGTCGCCCGGGCTGGCGCGGGCCCGCTGGTTCGGCCTCGGGCCCCACGAGGCCTACGCCGATCGGCGCGCCGGCGCCCGCCTGGGGCTCTGGGAGGCGGACGCCGCCGGGCTGTCGACGCCGTACATCGTGCCGCAGGAGAACGGCAACCGCCACGGGGCGCGTTGGCTCGAGCTCCTCCCCGCCCCGGGCGGCGAGCCCGCCCTCGCGGTGGAGGGCGCGAAGCCCTTCGACTTTTCCCTCTCGCCCTACGCGGACGAGGAGCTCCACGCCGCCCGGCACTGGGACCGCCTGCGCCCCTTCGGCGACGCGCTCCGGGAGGGAGCCTGGCTTCACCTCGATGCCGCCCAACGCGGCGTCGGCACGGCGACCTGCGGACCCGACACGCTCGAGCGTTACCGGCTCAGGCCGGGCGTCTACAGGCTGTCGCTCGCCTTCGGGCTCTGAGGGACGGGGGCCGCGCGCGGCGCGGCCGCAGCGCTGCCGCCGCCCAGGCCGTCCATGCGGCCCGGCCTTCGCGCGCGGCGCGGCGCGGCCTTCCCGCGCGGGCCGGCTTCGCGCCTTCGCCCCGGCCCGCGCGAAAAATTAGTCTCGCATAAGTTTTTCGCGGCGGCCGCGGGTTCGGCCTTGCAATCCGCGCGGCGCCGCTATACCGTTCGAAGTAGAGAGCGAACAGGCCGTGCGAACGCGCCGGGCCCCTTGGGGCAGCGGGATTTTACGGATCCCGCGGGACGTCCCGAACGATCCCGTCCGCGGCCTCCGGCGCCGCGCCTTCAGCGGCGCGGTTCTCGCCCCTCCCGCGGACCTCGCGAGGAGGCCACATGCGCGCGACGACCAACCATCGCCCTTCGCCGCTGAGCGTTCCCCTGCCGCGGCTCCTTGTCATCGCCTGCCGGAACCTCGGCCGGCACCGGCGCCGGACCGCGATGACGGGCGCCTGCGTCGCCGCCTCGGCGGCGGCCATCGTGTT
>DAINBW010000213.1:0-3454 GCA_036732745.1 Spirochaetales bacterium
CCTCGGCCGCAGCAGGTCGTTCGCGTTGGCCTCGTAGACCGTGCCGATCTCGCCGGTCGACAGCTTCACGACCGTCCCGACGGGATAGATGCCGAGCATGTTCACGAAGACCTTGACCAATGTGGGATCGAAGGCCTTGCCGGCCTCCGAGATGACCGCGGCCGCGGCCTCCGGGGGCGACAGGGCCTTCTTGTAGGGGCGCTCGGTCGCGAGGGCGTCGAAGACGTCGGCGACCGCGACGATCCGCGCCTCCAGGGGGATGGCCTCGCCCGCGAGGCCCGCGGAGTAGCCCGCGCCGTCCCAGCGCTCGTGGTGATAGAGGGCGACGTTGCGCGCCATGGCGTCCACGCCCGGCGCCTGGAGCATGCGCCCGCCGTACTCGACGTGGCGCTTCATCATCTCCCGCTCCGAAGGGCTGTAGCGCATGCCCGAGACGAGGATCTCCCGCGGCACGCCCACCTTGCCGATGTCGTGGAGCGAGGCGTAGAGGCTGAGCCGCTTGACGAAGGCCGGTTCGAGGCCCATGCCCTCGGCGACGAGGCGCGCGTACTCGCCGACGCGGCGCACGTGATGGCCGGTCTCCTCGTCGTTGGCGAGATTCACGTTTTCGAGGGCACTCACCATGGCCACCGTGAGGCGCTCGATCGTGCGGTTCTTCTCCTCGATCAGCCGGTCGTTCCGCCAGGACTTGAGCCCCTCGCGGACCGTCATCGCGAGGTCGTCGCGGCGCCAGGGCTTGCCGAGGTAGCGGTAGAGGCCGCCCTTGTTGACGGCGTTCGCCACCGCGTCCAGGTCCGCGTAGCCCGTGAGGAGGATGTTCAGCGTGTCCGGGTAGCGCTCGCGGATGCGGGCCAGGAGGGCGTCGCCGCTCATGCCGGGCATCCGCTGGTCCGAAATCACCATCGCGAGGGACAGGCCCTCGGCCGTCAGCTCTTCGACGATGGCCAGGGCGTCCTCGCCGGACAGCGCGGTCTCCACGCGGGCCTCGGCCCCGAGGCTGGCGCGCAGCTCCGATTTGAGGCTCATGAGGACGATGCTTTCGTCGTCCACGCAGATCACGACCGGCTTGCCCATTTGGATTGACCCTACCTAGATTCTAGCCGAGGCGGGGCGCAAGTCAAAGGGCGGGGAGGGGGAAACGGGCCGATTTCAGTAGGAAGCGGTTTCGGAGGTCCCGTCGACGAGGATCACGACGCGGCCGGCGGCGACGAGGGCGCGGTTCTCGGCGCGGCCGAGGATCTTGAGCGCGTCGTCGCGGGAAATGACGAGGTCCGTGAGCCGGGCGCCGAAGAGGGCCGCGGCGGCGATCCGGAGGGGCTCCTCCCCGACGCGGGCTTCGAGCGCGGCGGTGGCTGCCGCGACGTAGCCGACCTCTCCCCAGGAGCGAAGGGCCTCCGGGGAAACCGCGTTGCGCTCCACGATGAGGTTCATCTCGTCGTCGAAGACCCGCGGGAAGAAGCAGGGGCGGAGGATGCCCTCGCCCGGCTCGCCGCGGATGGGAAGCGGGCCCTTGGCGTAGATGACGATGCCCGTGTAGGGCTTGGTCGGCCTGAGTTCCACGGCCGCCGAAAGCTGCGCGGCGCCGCTGTGGAGGACGAAGGGCGCGGAGAGGGCCAGGAGGGGCAGCTCGTAGTTCGCGACGAAGGTCCGCATGTCCTTGGAGAAGTGGGTCTCCCGGAGGCGCGTGGCCGCGGAGATCCGGAGGAAGTCGTCGATGGCGAGGCTTCCGTCGGCGATCGCGTCGCCGAAATCGCGCCGGGCGTCGACGCGGAGGGGGAAGGTGGCGTCCTTGAGGATGCCCGCGAGGTCCCGCTCGATGGAACGCTCGGCCTCGAGCCGTCCCGCCGGGAGGCGGAGGCCGGCGGCGGCCGCGTCGAGCTCGACGCGCACGGAGAGGACCAGCGAGCCCCAGTCGATTTCGGCCTGGACCCGGTAGGGCGAGGCCGCCAGGGGGGCGGCGGTTGCGGCGGGCGACGCGGCGACGAGGAGCGCGAAGACGGCGGCGACGGCGGCTTGCTTCATGGTGCTACTGTAGTATCGGCACGCGGAGGACCATTCCTTCGCGGATCACGCTTTCGAGGCTCATTCCGTTGCGTTCCGCGAGGACCTCGGGCTGGACCTCGTGGCGGAGGGCGATCCCCCAGAGCGAGTCGCCCTTCTTGACCACGTAGCTCCCCGCGAACTCGATGGCCGCTCCCTCCGGGCGTTCCGGGGCCGGCGGCGGCCCCGCCTCCTTGAGCGCGGGGACGACGAGGAGCTGGCCGATCTTGAGGAGGTCGGCGCGGAGGCCCGGATTGGATTGGAGGATCATGCCCTGGGGCGTGCCGTAGTGGCGCGAGAGGGCGGAGAGGGTGTCTCCCGAGCGGACCTTGTGCAGGTAGTACCGGACAAGCTTGCGGCTCTCGTCCTCGAGGAGGGCGCGGGCGGCCGGGGCGGCCCCGGCGGGCACCTTGACGCGATAGCCGGCGTAGGGCGGGGTGACGCCGTAGCGGAGCTCGGCGTTCGCGGCCTTGAGGGTCTCCATCGGGAGGCCGGCGGCCTCGGAGAGGATGGCGAGGTCCACGGGGCGGCGGGTTTCGAGCGCTTCCCAGGCCGCCGGCTCCTCCCAGGAGGCGGCGAGGCCGTGGCGGGCCGGGTAGCGGAGGATGGAGGCCGCCGCCAGGAACTTGGGGACGTAGCCCATGGTCTCCTTGGAAAGGAGGCCGCGGCGGCGGAGTTCCCAGTAATCGGAGGCGGCGTCCGGGTTGCCGGGCGTCCCGCCCGCCTTCTTGACGGCCCGGGAGACCGCGCCGAGGCCGGCGTTGTAGGCGGCGAGGGCCAGGGGCCAGTCGCCGAAGTAGGCGTAGTTGTCGGCGAGCTTCCGCAGGGCGCCGTCGGTGCTCTTCATGAAGTCGCGCCGCTCGTCCACCCAGTCGTCGATGCGCATGCCGTAGCCGCCGATCGAGTTGCGCATGAACTGCCAGAGCCCGGCGGCGCCGCTCCGGGAGACGGCCTTGGCCGAGTATTCCGACTCGATCACCGGCAGGAAGGCGAGTTCCTCCGGGAGGTTGTAGTAGCGCAGGCGCTCGGCGACGTAGGGCAGGTAGGGCGCGGCCCGGCGCATGACGGCCTCGAGCCATTTCCTGCCGCCCTCGGAGAGGTAGGCGGCGCGGAAGGACTCGAAGCGCTCCTCGCCCCAGGGCATGTCGATGCCGTAGCGGGCCTCCTCGGCGTGGCCTTGGAGCGCGGGCGGCGCCGCGCCCGGGGCGGGCGGCGCGGGGCGCGAACGAAGGAAGGAATCCGCGGGCATTTCCTCCGCGGGGGGGATGGCGGCGACGGCGGCCTGGCGCGGCGGCGCGGGCTGGGCGCCCGGCTGGACGGCGGCGAGGGCCGCGGGCGCCGGGCCGGCGGGCGCGAGGCCCGCGGACGGCGGGGCGACCGGGACACGCCCGGGAGCCGCCGGCGCCTGCCCGGG
>DAINBW010000213.1:3554-5517 GCA_036732745.1 Spirochaetales bacterium
GCGCCTGCCCGGGGGCGGCCGGGCTGGCCGCGAGTCCCGCGGCTCCCGCCGCGAGGACGAGGATCGCCGCCGCGCGGCGCGCTCCCTTCCTCATTGCATCTTGTCCCCGAAATAGATGCCGGCCCACTCCCAGCGGCCGTGGATCTCGGGGTCGGCGGGGAAGTAGACCTTGCGGAAGTAGAGGTACCAGGTGGAAAGCCGCTCGGACCAGCCCCAGGTCTTGAGGTAGGCCTCGCGCGGGCCCGAGCTCGCGTCCAGTTCCGGCGCGGCGTAGATCCGCCCGCCGGACATGAACTCCGCGAAGTCGAAGAGGACCTGGCTGTTCACGTCGGTCTCGTCCTGGTGCCAGGACATGGCGAAGAAGTTGACCTTGGCGCGGTAGCGGCGGAGCTTGTAGGGGTCGCCGGCGGCGAGGGCGGTCTTTATGTTGCCGACCAGGGTCTGGAGGTCCTCGTAGGCCCAGTCCTTGGGGCTGTTGTAGAACTCGATGACGTTCCGCGCGTACTGGAAGGCGTCGGGATGGCCCGGGATCGAGGCGCCGAAGTAGGGGAGGAACTTGGCGTAGGTCTTGACGGCCAGGTTCCAGTCGCCGACGTGCTCGTACTCCTTGCCGAGGAGGAAGAGGATGCGCCCCATGTCGATGCGCTCGGGGAAGCGGGCGATGAGGTCCTTGTAGTATTCGATGCGGCGTTCGGGGGCCGCCTCGGCCTCGATGAGGCGCTGGAGGCATTCGTGGTGGATGGATTTGCCGTCAACTTCGAGGTCGGGGAGGTTCTTGACGATGCGGTCGTAATAGAGCGCGGCGATGGGCGCGGAACCGGCCTGGTCGTAGGCGTAAGCCGCGGCGAAGAGGTACCAGGCGACGTAGGGATCGGAGCCGCGCTCGGCCGCGAGGCCGGTGAGGAGGGCCGTGAGGCGGCCGTACTCCTTTTCGCGGAGGAGGATGTTGGAAATCTGGCGGGCGGCCGCGAAGCGCTCGACCGGATCGGCGGCGTTCGCGTCGAGAAAGGCGAAGAGTTCGGTCAGTTCGGTCTTTTGCTCCCGCGTGCCGACGAGATAGGCCGAACGCGGCGAGGAGCAGGCGGCCAGGCAGGAAGCCAGGAGGATCGCCGCGGCCAGGACCGGAGCGAAGGCGGCGGCGCGCTTGGCCGCCCCGGTGAGGATCCGCGTTCGCCGCGTTCCCGGGCTGGGTCGTCGTCTCGCCATGGTTCCGGAGGATAGCACGCGCGCTTTCATGTTGGCAAGATCGGCCGATTCGGCTAGAATCGATACCCTAATGAGCCAGCGCAAGACGTCGAGCGACGACAGGCTTTTCATCTCGGCGGTGGCCGCGGTTCTCGTCGGCCTGGCCCTTCTCTTGAGGACCACGGGCGTCGCCGAAAGCGTGCCGATCCTCCTGCCCTTCATCGTCACGGGCGCGGGCGGGGTCCTCCTCTATCTCGCCGTGGTCCGCCGCTTCGCCGATCCCTTTTTCTTCACCGGCGTCATGTTCTGCCTCGGGGGCGTCTGCATGATCGCGACGGCCCTGCTCGGCGCGCGCTTCAAGCAGGCCTGGCCCTGCTACATGGTCGCCGCCGGCCTGGCCTGGCTCGCGACGGGCCTGCGCGGCGCCGGGCGGCTCAGGGCCGGTTTCGCCGTCCCCGCCTTCGGCTTCATTTTCCTCGGGAGCCTCTTCGTCCTCTTCTCGGCCGGCGTCATCCGCATGAGTTTCGGCCGTTTCTTCGCCGAGTGGTGGCCGAGCCTCCTCATCCTCGGCGGCTTGGCCCTTTTCGCCGCCTACGGCGCGAACCGACCGCGCCAGAAACGCGCCAAGCGCGGGCGCCGCGGGGCGTCGTGAACGAGCGCGGCCGGGGCGCGGCGCGCCTCCTCGCCGTCGCCGTATCGTTGCCCATCCTCGCCGTTTCGCTGTTCTCCTGCTCCTCCGCGCCGGCTCCTTCCGCCGGGTCCGGGGCCGTTGCGGGGG
>DAINBW010000214.1:0-5516 GCA_036732745.1 Spirochaetales bacterium
GCCGGCATAGAGGGTGTCGCACATGGGAAAACCTCCTTCACGTCGGCCGTAAGTCTAGTTATTACCCGTGGACGGGGCAAGGGCGGCCGCTCGCTTCGCCCTCGCCGCCGACGTGGTCCGGCCTAGAGGCTCTTGGAAAAGAGCTCGATGTCTTCGCGGAGCTTCCAGCCGTTCTTCCGCCAGAATGCGGCGCCGAGCTCGTTGCCCTTGATAACCATGAGGTGGCATTTGTCGATGCCGGAGGCCTTGAGCGCCGCGAGGCCGGCCTCGGCGAGCCTTTGGCCGAGCCCCCGGCGTCGATGCTCCCCGTCCACCGCGAGGTGGTAAAGGTAGCCGCGCCGGGAGTCCGAACCGCAGAGCACCGTGCCGACGAGCCTGCCCTCCGCGTTCCGCGCGACGAAGGAGAGGCCGGGGTTCCGCGACAGGAAGGCCTCGATCCGCTCCCGGCTGTCGGCCTCCGACAGTCCCATGCCCGGCGTCCGGCCCCAGAGTTCGCGGGCGGCGTCATAGTCCTCGGGTCGGAAGACCTCGATGTTCGTTCTGTCCATGCTCCCTCCTCGCGGCGGCCGTTCAGAGAAGGCCGCGTTCCTTGCCGCCCGCGGCCTTGACCGCGTCGACCGCGGCCTTGACGAGCTGGGTTTCCCCGCGCTTCACGACGATGACGGCGTCGGCCGTCTCGACGACGACGAGATCCTCGACGCCGGCCAGGACCACCATCCTCCCCCCGCCGAGAGCCATGCAGTTCCGGGAGGAGACGGCGAGGGCGCCGGGGGAGAGGGCGTTGCCCTCCCCGTCCTTGGTCCGCGCCTCGTAGAGGGCGTCGAAGCTGCCGAGGTCGCTCCAGCCGAAGTCGGCCGGCACGGTCGCGGCGCGGCCGCTCTTCTCCATCACCGCGTAGTCGATGGAATCCGAGGGGATGGCGAGCATGTCGGCCTCGGCGACGCGGACGGTCGTCTCCTGGCCCCGGGCCTCGCTTTCCATGATGGCCTTGGCTCGGGCGGCGCGGGAGGCTTCGAGGATCGCGGGCGCCAGCCTCCCGAGTTCCTCCAGGAAGGCGCCGGCGCGGAAGGCGAACATGCCGGAGTTCCAGAAATGGCGACCGGAGGCGAGGTAGGCCTCGGCGGTGGCCCGGTCCGGCTTTTCGCGGAAGGCGGCGACGCGGCGGTAGGCCTTGCCGGCGGGCCGTTCGCCCGCCTCGATATAGCCGAAGCCCGTCTCGGGATGGGCGGGCGCGATGCCGAAGGTGGCGAGGAGGCCGTCATCGGCGGCCGCGAGGGCGTCGCCGGCCGCGGCGCGATAGGCGGCCTCGTCCGCGACGAGGTGGTCGGAGGGGACGACGAGGACGCGCTCGTCGGCCGGAAGCCCGAGGCAGGCCAGGGCGATGGCCGGCGCGGTGTTGCGGCCCACGGGCTCGAGGAGGTACTCGACGACGGCGCCGGCGGGGGCCGCGCGGCGGAACTGCTCCCGGGCCAGGTCGCGGTGGGCGCGGTTCGTCACGACGACATAGCGGCCGCCGAGGGTCGCGTTGCGCGCCACCGTCCGCTCGAAGAGGGAGGGGCCGCCGAGGAGGTCGCAGAACTGCTTGGGGAAGGCGTTCTTGGAGAGCGGCCAGAGGCGCGTGCCGGCGCCGCCGCAGAGGATGATCGTCGTCATGTTTTTCCTTCGCTTTCCGGTCGGCGGCCTCGTCCGGCCGCCGCGTGCTTGGCAGTATACGGCCGGGAGCCGAAAGGGGCAACCGCGGGATTGCGCTCGGGCTCTACCGGATCGCGCGGGAAAGCGGCAGGACCATCGTGCCGCGGAAATCGCGGAAACCGAGACGCAGGTAGAGGGGCCGTCCGTCCTCCGTCGGATGGAGCCTGAGTCGGCGGAGGCCGCGGAGCCGGGCCTCCGCCAGAAGGGCATCGAGAAGGGCGCGGGCTATCCCGCGCCCTCGATGGCCCGGGGCCGTGTAGACGCTCATCACGTAGCCTTCGAGGGGGCGGGAAGCGAGGACCGAGGCGCCGGGCGCGGCCCTCGCGGCCGGCGCGCCGGCTCGCGCCCGGGCGCGGTCGACGCGGAGGGCCGCGCTGGCCACCGGCATGCCCTGGTCGAGGCATAGCCAGGCGGCGAGGCGGTCACGTTCCATCGTTCGGCGGAAATAGGCGACGAGATCGTTCCGGAGGGCATCCTCGTCGGGGATGCCGCCGTCCTTGACGATCCGCATGAAGTCCAGGCGCAGCTCGGCGAGGATCGGCGCCTCGTCCGGGCGCGCCCGGCGAAACTCGAGGCCGGCCGGGCCGGCCATGCCCCGGGGGCCGCCGTCGGCTATAGCGCGGCTCCGGGCTGGCCTTCCGCGGCGGGATCGCCTTCGTCGTCGGACTCGCCTTCGGCGCCGGCTTCGCCCTCAACGGGCTCCTCGCCCTCGGGATGGAGCTTGCGCTCGGCCTTCTTGGCCGCCTTCTCCTCCGCCTTTTTCTTGCGATCCAGCTCTTTGCGTCGCTTTTCGCTATTGTACTGATTGGGCCGCACGTTGCCTCCTTGATCCGGGTCACGTACGGCCCGATCCACCCACTTTAGCACGCCGGGCGATTACTTGCTACGGCAAAGCCCGGCCGCCCGGCCGCCGGGGCGGCCTTTAGCGCATCTCCCGGAGCGATTCGGAGATGGAGAAGGCGTAGTCGCCGATCTTCTCGACGTGGCGGACGAGGTCGATGAAGAGCAGCTCCGTCTTGACGTCGGCGCCGGCCTTGAGGCGCTTGCGCGCCTTCTTCTTGAGCGAGCTGCGGAAGTCGTCGAGCTTCTGCTCGAACTCGGCGGCCAGCGCGAGCTCGGCCTCGTCGATGTGTTCGTCCGCGTTTTCCTCGACAAAGCGCAGGAACTCGTCGGCGATGAGGGTGTAGGGCGCCAGGCTCTCGAGCTCCTCCTTGTCGAGGACGAGGCCCTTGTTGCGGCAGCGCTGGAGGAGGAGGGCGAGGCTCATGCAGGAGTCGGTGATGTTCTCGAGCTCGTCGACGACGCGGAGCATGTGCTGGATGTTCGCCTGGGTCTTCTCCGCGGGGCTCTGGCGCGAGACCTCGAGGAGGAAGTGGGCGAGCTCTTCCTGCATGCGGTCGGCGTAGGTTTCTTCCTCGCGGAACCATTCGACTTCCGCGACGATGTCCGAGGGCTGCTCCTTCACGTCGCCGCGGAATCGGGAGAACATTCCCCGGGCGACGCCGGCCATGCGGCCGATTTCCTTTCTGGCGTGGAAGAGGTTGAGCTCGGGAATTTCCGTGACCGGGCCGGCCGAGTAGGCGAGCTTCCTCCGCGTCTCGACCTCGCCTTCCCTGTCCTTGATGAGCCAGCAGAGCATGCGGGCGTAGGCCTTGGCGAAGGGGAGGAGGGAGAGGCTCGTCACCACGTTGAAGACCGTGTGGTACATCGCGATGTGGGCGGCGGCGGTCGCTTCGGAATAGGCTCCCGGTGTCATCCAGTCGACGAGGGCGCTGAAGGGCCGGAACAGGGCCGCGATGAGGAGGGCGCCGGCGATGTTGAAGATGATGTTGCCCCAGGCGGAGCGCTTGGCCGCGGTGTTCGTGCCGATGGAGGCGAGGAAGGAGTCGAAGGTGGTGCCGATGTTGGCGCCGAGGACGATGGCGGCCGCCATGTCGTAGCCGATGATGCCCTTGGCGGCGAAGCCGATCGTGACGGCGATGGTCGCGCTCGAGGCGTTGATGAGCATCGTGAAGACGCAGCCGACGCCTATGCCGGCGAGGATGGCCACCCAGCCCCGGCCCTCGAAGGCCTTGAGCTTGAGCAGCATGTCCGCCGAAGGCTCGGGGATGGCGTTGCCCATGAACTCGAGGCCGAGGAAGAGGAGGGCGAAGCCCATCAAGGCCTCGCCGTAGCTGGTGAAGGTCGTGCCGCGCTTCTTCATGAGGGACATGAAGAAACCGAGGCCGAAGATGGGCACCGCCAAGGCGACGATCTTGAATTTCTTGATGCCGGCCGCGGCGACGAGCCAGCCCGTCAGGGTCGTGCCGATGTTGGAACCGAGCATGACGCCGATCGACTGTTGGAGGCCGAGGAGCCCCGAGTTGACGAAGGACACCATCATCACCGAGGTCGCGGAGGAGGACTGGATCAGGATGGTGATGAGCATGCCGGTCAGCGTCGCCATGACGGTGTTCCGCGTCATGAAATTGACGGCGCCCTGGAGGCGGTCGCCGGCGGCGCGCTGGATGCCTTCGGAGCTGAGATGCATGCCGTACATGAAGAGGGCGAGGGCCCCGGCGAGTTCGAAGCAGACGCGGATGATATCTCCGACCATCGCTGTTCCTTTGGGGGAGGATTGGCGGTTTCCCTTCCGGGGCCAAGCCCGGTTTTCCACCTTGTGTATAGCCGATGGACGGCTTCGCTGAAAAGGGGCTCCGGCGGGTGATCTGGATGACGCCGGTCTTCCCGCGCTACTATCTTCCCGTGGCGGGTTCGCCACCTCGAGGCGGCTTTCCGCGGCCATGTATCGTTAGAAAAGGATTGATACAGTGAAGAAGATATCCATCAGCGCCCTGAGATCCGTTTCGCGCCTTCGCGCCGCGGTCACGGCGACGGTCCTCGCGTCGGTCATCGTCGCGCTTCCCTGTGTAGCCGAGGAGCCGAACCCCGCCTCCTTCGCCGCCTATGTCCCGGCGGCTTCCGCCGCGGAACTGGCCGCGGGCAAGCCCCTCATCCGGGTGCATCGCGGCGCCGCCGCGACCCTCGAAGCGACGCCTGGCCACGAGGCCGCCAGGCGCGTCGCCGCCGAGACCGCCGCCGAGTCGCCGCGCCTCGTCGTCGAGGCCCTGTTCCTCTGGAAGAAGCCCCGCGCCCTGTCCCCGGCGGCCGAACGCGCCGCCCTCTTCGACACGATGCTCGCCGTGCGCAGCCTGGAGGGCATCGAGTACTTTTCCGCCTCGCGCGGGCGCCGGGAAGTCCTGTTCAAGGAGTCCTTCCGCGTCGCCGGTCCCGGCGACCTGGCGCCCCAGCCCGACCTCGCACGGATGGGCGGCGTCGAGAAGGCGACCTATTACGCCTGGCAGAAGGACGCGAGCTTCGGGGGCGTTGTCTACAAGATCGCCGCCGAGGCGGCGGGCGACGCGGTCCGGGCCTCCTTCACGAACGAGACGCCCATCCGCTACTCGATCATTCCACTCGCCGGCCCCGGCGGGCTCGTGATGCGTTTTGCCCTGGTCGACACGGCCGAGGGCGTGCTGTTCTATCTGGTCTTGGCGGCCAAGGCCGAAATCCCGGGCTTCCTGGCCAAGCGGGTCGAGGACTCCTTCACGAACCGCTCGAGCGCCATGTTCGCCTGGTTTGTCACCCGGGCGGAGGCGGCCTGGGCCGCGGCCCGCTAGGCGGTGGCCCGCTTGGGCCGAGCCCGGCCCAGCCGCCCGCCAGACCCCGCCCGCCGGGCCGGGCCCGGCAGTCCGCACCGGCCGCGGCAGCGGCCCGCTAGAGTTTGATCTTGGCCGTGATGCCCGCGGGGGCGAGGCTGAAGGAGATCGCCCGATCTTCCGAGT
>DAINBW010000215.1:0-5513 GCA_036732745.1 Spirochaetales bacterium
GCGCGCTTCGGCGCCTCGGGGTGCGGCGGACCTCGGCGGCGTCCTAGGGGTCCGATTCCCGCGACAGGATGCCTTAGAGCAGCGGGATTGGCTGGGAAATGTCGTAGCCCTGCGCGTAATCGACGCCGATCTCGGCGACCTTGGCGCGGATTTCGGGGCTTTTCACGAATTCGGCTATCGTCTTGATCCCCATGACGTGGCCGATCGAGTTGATCGATTCGACCATCGCGTAGCTGACCGCCGAGTCCTCGATGCCCTGCACGAGGGATCCGTCGATCTTGAGGTAGTCGACGGGGAGGTTCTTGAGGTAGCCGAACGAGGAGAAGCCGGAGCCGAAGTCGTCGAGGGCGAAGGTGAAGCCCTGGTCCTTCAGGGTCTTCATGAACCGCGTCGCGTAGGAGAGGTTCTGGATGGCGGCGGTTTCGGTGATCTCGAAGCAGATCCGCGAGGGGTCGAGGCCGGTGGCGCGGGTCTGGAGCAGGATGAGGTCGATGAGGGTCTCGTCGAGGACGGAGGGACCGGAGAGGTTGATCGACATCACCTTGCCGGCCAGGTCGGCTCCCCGGTCCACGAGGAGCCGGTAGGACTTCATCGCGTTCACGATGACCCAGCGGTCGATGAGGGGCATGAGGTTGTAGCGCTCGGCCGCGGGGATGAAGTGGCCCGGGCTCGCGATGCTGCCGTCCTCGTTGACGAGGCGGATGAGGATCTCGGTCTTCGCCTCGAGGCCGGCCGACGCGTCGAGGGGGACGATGGGCTGGTGGTAGAGAATGAAGCGGTTCTCCTCCACGGCGCGGTTGATCTTCGCGATCCATTCCATGTCGCCGCGGCGCTTCTGGAACTTGTCGTCCTGGAGCCGGAAGATGTTGATCTTGTTGCCGCCCTCCTCCTTGGAGAGGTGGCAGGCGTCGTCGGCGGCGGCCAGGACGGCGTGGGTGTCCTCGCTTTCCGAGCCGAGGGGCACGGCGCCGATGGAGAGGGTGACGGGGAAGACGCCGTTCTGCCAGACGAACTTGCGGGCCTGGACGGCCTCCTGCAGGCGCTTGGCGACGTTGACGCCGTCCTCGAGGTCGCAGTCCATGAGGATGATGGCGAACTCGTCGCCGCCGATGCGGGCCGAGATGTCGCGGCGGGAGATGTTGGCCTGGATGTGGGAGGCGATCTGGCGCAGGAGCTCGTCGCCGGCGAGGGCGCCGCAGGTGTCGTTCACCGCCTTGAAGCGGTCCACGTCGATGACGAGGAGGGCGTGGCGCGCGCCCGAGGCGCGGAGGGTCTTCAAGAGCTCGTTGAGCTTGTAGGAGAACTCCTCGCGGTTCGAGAGGCCGGTGAGGTTGTCGTGGCTCGCCTGGTAGTTGATCGTCTCAGACATGCGCTTCAGCTCGGTGATGTCGCGTATGGCGATGACGAAGCCGTCGGTCGAGTTCTCCTTTTCGTGGATGCGGGTGATGGAGCCGTCCACGATGAGGGTCTGTCCCGCGGCGTTCTTGACGGCGAGCTCGCTGAAGAAGTAGGGCCGCTCCGCGATGGGCGGCGGCTCGTCGACGAGCAGGTTTTTCTTGGCCCGCTGGTCGTAGAGCGCGAGGACCTCGGCGACGGGCTTGCCCTTGGCCTCGGACTCGGGCCAGCCGACGATGTCCTCGGCGACGGGATTCATGAACATGATCCGGAAATCGGTGTCGGTGGCGATGATGCCGTCGTTGATCGTGTGGAGGATGGCCGAGAAGAGCCGTTCCTGCTTCCGCAGCTGCTTGTCGAGGATGTTCTTGTAGAGCGCGATGTCGATCGTCGTGTAGAGTTCGCGTTCCTTGAAGGGCTTGAGGATGTAGCCGAAGGGCTCGACTTCCTTGGCCCGCTCCAGGGTCTTTTCGTCGGTGTAGGCGGTCAGGAAGATGACGGGTATGCCGAGCTGGTCGCGGACCTGTTTGGCGGCCTCGATGCCGTCCATCGGCCCGGCGAGCATGATGTCCATGAGGATGATGTCGGGCATCCGCTCGCGCGCCGCCTGGACGGCCTCCGGCCCGTCGCTGGCCATGCCGACGACGGTGTATCCGAAGCGCTCCAGCCTGCGCTGGAGATCGAGGGCGATGATCTTCTCGTCCTCGACGATCAGTATCTTCTCGTTGTTCATACGGCTCGCTTCACCAAGTATAGATCAAAACTTCCCCGGCGCAAGCGCCAAGAGGGCCGGAAGGAGGGTCCTGAAGGCGAGGTTGGCCGCTCCGGCGCCGAAGATGGCCCAGAGGGGCGAGATCTTCGTGAAGGCCACGAGCGCGAAGGACGCGGCGCCGAGGATGGCGAGGAAGGGATCGACGCCTTCCTTGGGGAGCAGCACCCAGAAGGTCATCAGCATCATCGCCAGGGTGCCGGTCTTGAGCGCCTCCTTGAGGGCGGACTGGTCGAGGCGGAGGCGCTTGCCGACGAGGCCCGCCGCGGCGATGGCCATGACCGGGAACGCGACGACCGAGAGCGTCGCCGCGAGGGCGCCGACGAGGCCGAAGCCGCGCCAGCCCACGAGGGTCGCCGCGTTGAGGGCGACGGGGCCCGGCGTCGCCTGGGCGATGGCGACGAGGGAGGAAAAGCCCGCCTCGTCGATCCAGCGGGGGACGGTCTCCGCCTTGATGAGGCCGACGACCGTCCAGCCGCCCCCGAAGGAGACGACGCCGATCTTGAAAAAGGACCAAACGAGGGCTAGGAAGTCCATCGGCGCTCCGCGACGTAGAGGAGGGCCACGCCTCCGAGGAAGATCGGCAGGCTGGCGCCGGGAGCCAGGATGAGGGCGAGGGCGAGGGCCGCCAGGGCGAGGATGCGGAGGGGCAGCCACTTCCGGCCCTTGGCCATCTTGAAGATCATCGCGGCGACGAGGCCGGGCACCGTGGCGCCGGCGCCGTCAAGAAAGGCCTTGATCGCCGGCAGCTCGCCGAAGCGGCCGATGAGGGCGCCGACCGCGACGATGGCGGCGAAGGGCGGCAACATGACGCCGGCGAAACCGGCGGCGGCGCCGGCCGTTCCGGCGAGCCGCTTGCCCGCGACGATCGCCGTGGTGAGCGCGAGGGGCCCGGGAAAGGACTGGGCCGTCGCGAAAAGCTCGTAGAACTCCGCTTCCGTCACCCAGCCCCGCTTTTCGAGGGCGGAGCCCATCACCGGCACCATCGCGTAGCCGCCGCCGATCGTCACGGCCGAAATGCCGAAAAACACTCCGAAGAGCCGTCGGGGCGTGGGAGCGGGACCCGGCTTCGGCGCCGCGCGCGGCGAGGGTGTTTTCATCGGGCCATCCTACCGCGCGGGGGCCTGGACTGTAAAGCGTCGCCCTTTTTCAGGGTTCCGAGGCCTTCCAGCAGTCCCGCTCGAAGAAGAGACGCACGAGTTCGGCGTCGAGCCGTCCCCGCGAGGCCTCGTCCTCCATGATGCGCCTGACCACGTCGAAGGGCAGGGCCTTCTTGTAGGGGCGGTCGCGGGCGGCCAGGGCGTCGTAGATGTCGGCGACGGCGAGCATCCGGGCCTGGAGGGGGATGCGGTCGCCGCGCAGGCCGTCCGGATAGCCTGAACCGTCCAGCATCTCGTGGTGCTTCGCGCAGTACTCGGGCACGCCGTGGAGTTCGGGCGGCCAGGGAATGCGGTTCACGAAGGCGCTCGTGTAGCGCACGTGGCTCTCGATGATCCGCCGCTCCTCGGCGTTGAGGGTGCCGCGGCGGATGGAGAGGTCGCGGCGTTCCTCCTCCGTGAGGAGGGGGAGGGGGCTGCCGTCGAAGTCGCGGGCGAGTTCCTCGGGGGGAGCGGCGGCCAGGAGCCGGCCGATGGCCTCTTCGGGATCGGCCTCGGTCTCCCGCGGTTCGTTGAGCATGGCGACGAGGTCGAGGGCCTCGAGGAGGGCGTCGGCGACGCGACCCGCGTCTTCGCGGTCGCGCTCGGCCTCCCCGCGGCGCCCCTCGCGGAGGGCATCCGCCTCGCGGCGGGCGAAGGCCAGCTCCGCGCGGGAGCGGAGATACTTGAGCCGCATGACGAGACAGTCGTAGTCTCGCTCGAAGAGCTTCTTGGCCTTCGTGAAGACGCGGGGATCGAGGTAGACCTTGCCGAAGTCGTGGAGGAGGCCCGCGTACTCGAGCTCGGTCCGGTCGGGGGAGCCGAAGGAGCAGGCGCCGTAGCGGCCCGATTTCTCCTCGTCCACCGCCTTCATGAGGGCGACCGCGCAGCGGGCGACCCGCTCCGAGTGGCCGCTCGTGGCGGGATCGCGGGACTCGATGGCCGAGATCGAGGCGTGGACGAAGGCCTCGAACTGCTCCTCGATGCGCTTCACCATGAGGGCGTTCTCGAGGGCGATGGCGGCCTGGTTCGCGACCGCCTCCATGAGGCTCTCGTAGCGCCGCTTGAAGGGCGCGACGCGGAGGGCGAAGTCCTCCTCCGTCTCGAGCCGCACGAAGTCCGCGATCTCCGCGTCCGGGCCGGCCTGGGCCTCGGCCCGGGCGGCCTCCTCGGTCTCCTTGGAGTTGATGAGCTGGATGACGCCGACGATCTCGCCGCGGTGGTCGCGCATCGGCACGACGAGCATGCTCTTGGTCCGGTAGCCCGAGGCCACGTCATAGCCGCGGTTGAAGCGGTAGGGGAGGGCGGGATCGATCTCGTAGACGTCGGGGAGGTTGACGACCTTGCCCGTCAGGGAGACGTAGCCCGCGATGGAACGCTCGTCGCGGGGCATCGTGAACTCCTCGTAGGCGAGGTCGCGCGAAAAGGTGTGCGAGTGCTTGAACCTGAGCAGGGGGCCGCGGTCGCCGGTTTCGCAGAGGAAGATGGAGCCGGCGTCGGCGCCCGTGATGCGGCGGCAGGCGTCGAGGATCAGGCTCAAGAGCCGCATCGGGTCCTTTTCGGTGATGAGGTCCCGGCCAATGCCCACGAGGAGCCGCTGGTCCTCGTAGGCGTCCATGAGCTCGGCCAGGCTCGGCCGCGCCTCGTCGCGCGCGTAGTTCACGGTTCCTCCTCGATGCGGCGCCCGTCGCGTTGCTCCCCTTCCGCCGCGGGCAGGAAGCTGAAGTCCCGCGGCGCGGCGGCCGGCCGCGGGGCGTCGCCGAGCCCGGGCGCCAGCCCGTCAGCGTCGACGCGGACGGCGACGCCGCCTCCGTGGAGATGGAAGATATAGGCTTCCGTCGGCAGGCCGAGGATGCTCTCCGTCGCGCGGCGATAGGCGGCGACCTGGAGATCGTGGCGGCCCGGCTCGATCGCGGCGTCGGTCTTGTAGTCGACGACCGCGGCGCGGTCCCGCTCGACGATGACGAGGTCGACGGTGCCCTTCGCTGTCCGCCGCCCGCCGGGCGAGTCGTAGCCGAGGGCGAGGGGCCACTCGACGAGGCGCTCCGGCGCGGCCAGGGCGCGTTGCCCGAGTTCGGAACCGAGGAAGACGGCGGCCAGGCGCTCGGCGCGGGCGAGGGCCTCGCTTCGGGCCCTTTCCGCGGGCAGGGCCGATTCGAGGGCGGCGGCCGCCGCGGGCGAAAGAGGCCTCGCCGGCGGCGCGGCCGGGGCCG
>DAINBW010000216.1:0-5510 GCA_036732745.1 Spirochaetales bacterium
CGGGGCCCGCGGCGTGGAGGCCCAGGCCCTGCGGGAGACCGCGGCGGCCCTGCCCTTTCCCTGCGGCTTCAAGAACGACCTCGCCGGCTCCCACGATTCGGCCCTGGCCGCGGCCCTCGTCGCTTCCCGGCCCTGCCGCTTCCTCGGGCTCGGACCGGAGGGACGCGTCGCCGCCATCGAGGCACCGGGCAATCCCCTGCCCCACCTGGTGCTCCGCGGCGGCCGCCTGCGTCTCCCCTTCTCGGCGGGCTGGTCGCGCCCGAACTACCTCGCCTCGAGGTCGGCGATCCGGGACCTCGAGGCCGCCGGCCTCGAACCCGCCCTCGTCGTCGACGCCTCGCACGACAACCGTCGCCCCTTCGGCCAGGCCTTCACGGCGCGCGCCGCCCTGCGCCTGGCGCGGAGGGAGACCGAGCGCTCGAGGATCGGCATACGCGGCCTCATGCTCGAATCCAACCTGGAGCCGGGATGCCAGGCTCCTGCGCCCCTCTCGAGGCTGCGCTACGGCGTCTCCATCACCGACCCTTGCCTCGGATGGGCCGAGACGGAGGCGCTGATCCTGGAGCTCGACGCCAGCCTTTAAGCGCCGGCCGCCGGCCGCCGGCCGGGGAAAGGTTTCGGCGGGCTTCAAGCCGCGGCGCGCGGCCCGCCCAAGCCCCGCTTCCGGCACCTCATTTCCATTCGCTGTGGAAGGTCTCGCCGCGGGGCCGGTCGACCCGCTCGTAGCCGTGGGCGCCGAAGCGGTCGCGCAGGGCCTGAAGGAGGTTCGCGGGCAGCCAGGTGCTGCGGTAGCCGTCGTAGAAGGAGATGGCCGCGGCGAAGGCCGGCACGGGCGCCCCGGACTCGATCGCGCGCGCCGTCACCTTGCGGAGCGAGGGCATGCACTGGTCGAGAAGGGCCTTGAAGTGGGCGTCGAGGAGGAGCGAGGGAAGAGCGACCTCGCGGCGATAGGCCTCGGCAATGTGGTCCAGGAAGGCGGAGCGGATGATGCAGCCCTCGCGCCAGACCAGGGCGACGCGGGAGAGATCCAGGTCCCAGCGATATTCGACCGAGGCGCGGCGCAGGAGGAGGAAGCCCTCCGCGTAGGCGACGATCTTGGCCGCGAGCAGGGCCTTCCGCAGGTCCTCTATCATCGCGTGCCGCTCGCCGGTCGGCGCGGCCTTGGGACCGCCGAGCACGGCGCTCGCGCCGACGCGCTCGTCCTTGAGGGCCGACAGGTCGCGGGCGAAGACCGCCTCGGCGAGGAGGCCGACCGGGGCCCCCAGCTCGAGGGCGGCCGCGGCGGCCCAGGCGCCGGTGCCCTTCTGGCCCGCCGAGTCGAGGACCTTTTCGACGAGGGGCTCGCCGTCCTCGTCCATCACGCCGAGCACGTCCGCGGTGATGCCGACGAGGTAGCTCGAGAGATCGCCCTTGTTCCACTCGGCGAAGACCGTGCGCATCTCGTCGTGGCTCGTCTTCAGGTAGCCCCGGAGGAGGTGGTAGGTCTCGGCGATGAGCTCCATGTCGGCGTATTCGATCGCGTTGTGCACCATCTTGACGAAGTGCCCCGAGCCGCCGCGGCCCATCCAGTCGGCGCAGGGAGCGCCCGAGGGCACCTTGGCCGCGATGGCCTCCAGGAAGGGCTTGATGACCGGCCAGGCCTCGGGATCGCCGCCGGGCATGAGGGAGGGCCCCCTGCGCGCGCCCTCCTCGCCCCCCGAAACGCCGAGGCCGACGAAGCGCACACCCTTCTCCGCCGCGCGGAGGAGCCGCCGTTCGGTGTCGCGATAGTTGGAATTGCCGCCGTCCATCAGGATGTCGCCCGCCACGAGGAGGGGCAGGAGGCTTTCCATCGCCTCGTCCACCGGCTCGCCGGCCTTGACCATGAGGAGGATCCTGCGCGGCGCCGCGAGGGAGGCGACGAACTCGCGCTCGCTCGCCGCGGCGGCCAACCGGGGGTAGGCGGCGCCGTGTTCGGCCATGAAGGCGGCGACGCGCTCGGGACTGCGGTTGTACACGGTGAGGCCGAAGCCCCTGTCGAGGATGTTGAGAGCGAGATTGCGCCCCATGACGGCCAGGCCGTAGAGGCCGACGTCGCTGGCTGCTTCCATCGCGAACTCCATGAGCCGGTCGGTTAACGGAACTATAGTGAAAACCGGCCGTTCTGAAAAGCTGAAGGAGGCAAAAAAAAGCCATCCCGGGCAGGGATGGCGCGTTGCCGCCGGCGCGAGGCCAAGGCGGCGGGCCGAAGGCGACCTGGCGCGCGGGGCGCCGGCCGGACCGACGGCTGTCAGCCGGCGACGATGGACTCGACGGGGCAGACGGCGGCGCAGGCGCCGCAATCGATGCACTTCGCCGGATCGATCCAGCGGGCGCCGTTCTTCTCGCTGATCGCCTCGACCGGGCACTCGGGCTCGCAGGCGCCGCAGTTCACGCAGGCATCGGTAACCTTGTAGGCCATGGAATTACCTCGCTTGGGGGGTTGATTTCGCGGGAAGTATAGCACCGCGCGCCGGGACTGGCAAGCCGCGGCCCTCGCCGACCGCAAACCTGACCCAACCCGCCCCCGGGCGGCCGGCTCAAGCTCCGCCGGCGGCCCGTTCGATCCGGAACAGCCGGGAGCCATGGCGCGGCATCCGCGGCAGGACGAGGGTTCCGCCCGGCGTGAGCCGTTCGCCCGTCCGCTGGTCGACGAGCGCCTCCAGGGCGGGCTCGTAGCGCCGGAGCGCGGACAGATCGAAACTCCGCCGCTCCGCCAAGGAACGGAAATTGAAGAAGGCGACATAGCCCGCGGTGTTGTAGTAGATCTCCGGCAACTCCTTTTCCATGACGTCGATCGCTATGACGCGCCCGTCGTAGCAGTCCCGGGAGACGCGGTCGATCCTGGCCAGGTCGCCGAAGGCCGCCTCGGAGAGCGTGGAGAAATCGTCCGAGTACATGAGGATGCCGCCGGAGACGGCGATGGCGTCCATCTGCGCGTCGCGCTCGGCGGGCTTGAGCTTCGTGCCGCTGTCCCGGATCATGACGCAATCGGGATCGTTCAGCCACAGGCGCTTGTGCATGGGGCTGCGGACCATGAAATTGCGCATGGAGTTGCGCGCGCCGACCATGGCGCCCGTGCGCAGGAGCTTCCCCGAGGGCTTTATCCAGAAGTCCCCGGTGTCGGGTCCGACGCGCATGGCGTCCACGAAGCCGATGCCCGCGGACAAGGGCATGCCGCAGCCGATGATCACCGTCGAAGGGCCCGCGGCCGCGCGAATCTGGCGCATCCCCTCCTTCAGCACCATGCTCCGCGAAATCCCGAGCTCGTGGTGGGCGCCGCCGCGAAGGCAGGCGGAAAAAAGGAAATCGCACTTGAGGTACTCGAAGCCCCAGTCCTCCACCATGGTCCTGACGACCTCGCGCACGTACTCCACGACGCGGGGGTGGGTCACGTCGAGGCCGTAGTAGAAGCCCTTCCAGATCGGATTGAAGCCGGCCCGTAGCCGCTTGCCGTACTCGTCCTTGATGACGTACTCGGGATGGAGGCGCGCGAGCTCCGAGCGGCCCGAGGCGGAGAAGGGCGCGAGCCAGATCCCTGGCCGCATGCCGGCGGCGCGGATCGCGTCGGCCAGCTCGCGCATGCGCCCCTCGAAGGCGGGCTTCTGGACCAGCCAGTCGCCCACCGCGGCCTGGTAGCCGTCGTCGATCTGGAAGAAATCGAAGCCGAGGCCGCGGTCCCTGAGCGCGGCGAGGTTGCGGTAGAGGATCTCGGGCGTTATGCGATCGTAATACTGGTACCACGAGCACCAGCCCCGGAGGTTGCGCGCGGGCGGCGCGTAGCCGAGCTCGTCGCGGATCCCGTTGAAGTAGGCCTGCTCGACCTCCGGCCTCGCGCCCGAGAGGAAGACCATGCCGTCGAGCTCGATGCTCGCTCCCGCCTCGAGCATCTGGCGCCCGAAATCGTAGATCAGCTCGACGTAGCTTCCGCGGCCCCGGTCGGTGACGTTGAGGATCACGTAGAAGAACTGGTCGAAGGGGGGCAGCTGCCCCACGAGCCAGGACTGCCCGGCGTCGAGGTCCTGGACGATGGAGTACATCTCCGACGAAAGGAGTCCCGGGGTGTTCGAGGGGAGGTTGGCCATGTTCGAGGTGACGAGGGAGACGATGCCGAGGCGGGGCCGCAAGGGCTTTTCGGAGACGCGATAGCTCCTCGCCGTCGACCATGACTGGTAGCCGTTCCGCAGGAAGGAAATCCGGCGGGGATCGCAGCCTTCCAGGAAGGCCCCGAGCCCGCCCTCGGCGGGGAAGCGGAGCCGCGTCAGGCGGATCGACGAGCGGCCGACGTTGGTCAACCGCAGCGTGTAGCGGGATCCGCCGTCGATTTCCTCGCGCCGGCCCTTCACCTCGACGATCTCGTTGCCGTAGTGCACGGAATCCTCGTCGTCCTCCGGGCCGCGGATCGTCTCAAGGTGGTGGCTCCGCCGCTCGATGCCGCGCTTGAGCTCGATGCGCGCGCGGGGAAAGAACACGGAAAGAGGGCCATAGCGCCGTGCGTCCATGACAACCTCCTTTCACCAACAACTATAGCCGCCGCGGATGCCCGCGCAAGTTTTTCCGGATAGTTGACTCTCACGGGCTCGATCCATATCTTTAAAGTCCATGAAAGATGTCACCGTCGGTTTGTTCAACGATTGCTACGTCCCGATCATGGACGGAGTGACCCTCACCGTGCGCAACTACGCGTACTGGCTCAACAAGACGCTCGGCCCCACCTACGTGGTGACGCCCTACGTGCCCCAGCACGTCGACAACGAGCCCTTCCCCGTGATCCGCTTCCTTTCGCTCCCGACGATCGTCCGCCCTCCCTACCGTTTCGGCATGCCCGACCTCGACCTGCGGCTCCAGATCCTCTTGAAGCGCCGGGATTTTTCCATAATCCACGCCCACTCCCCCTTCGGCGCCGGGCAGGTCGCCCTCAAGACCGCGAGGGAAAAAGGCGTGCCGATCGTGGCGACCTTCCATTCGAAGTACCGCGACGACCTGCAGAGGGTCATGCCGATCAAGCCCATCGTCGACGACCAGATCAAGCGCATCGTCGAATTCTACTATTCGGTGAACCACGTCTGGGTCCCCCAGGAATCGGTGGCCGCGACCCTGCGCGAGTACGGCTACAAGGGCCCCTACAAGGTCGTGGAAAACGGCATCGACCTGAAGCCCCCCGCGACCATCGCGCCCTTCCGCGAGCGCGGCGCCAAGCATCTCGGCCTGGAGGATGACGCCTTCGTCGGCCTGTTCGTCGGCCAGCACATCTTCGAGAAGAACCTCGAGTTCCTCATCCGCTCCCTCCCCGCGGTCATGGACGCGGTGCCGAACTTCCGCATGGTCTTCGTCGGCCAGGGCTACGCCAAGGAACGGCTCAGGGAGATCGCCGCCGAACTCGGGATCGCGGAGAAGGTCATCTTCCACGACGTCGTCTACGACCGCGAGATCCTCAAATCCATCTACGCCCGGGCGGACCTTTTCCTCTTCCCCTCGCTCTACGACAACGC
>DAINBW010000217.1:0-5508 GCA_036732745.1 Spirochaetales bacterium
CGCGGCGTGGAGAACTCCGCGCGGCCCGTCGTCGTCGTGAAGCCGGCCCGCGCCTGGAATGCCTATCGCGAGATGCTGGTCTGGTACGCGGCCGGCGCCGTGGCCGACTTCGCCGACGGGCTCAAGGAGTCCGGCGCGGAGGGCCTGCTCGCCGCGCTGGCGGCCGCCCTCGGCGGCGGGGAGTCCCGCGTCGGCCTGGGCGAGGCCGCCTGGGAAAACGTCGGCGGCCAGCTCGTGCCGGCGGACAAGCTCGCCGAGCTCCTCGGCCGCGCGGCCCGCCGCGAGATCCCGACCTGGCGGGAGATGCACGCGGAGTACGCGCGCCTCGCCGCGGAATACCCCCTGGACCGCGCCCGCCACGCCTGGGCCACGCTGGCCAAGCTCCGCGCCGTGGACGCCGCGGGGACCGCCGCCGCCGCGCCCGCCGGCCTCGACCCGGCAGCGCTCCGCGCCTACCTGGCCGAGTACGCGGGGCTCTGCGACTACGTGGAGAACGAGGTTTTCGCGACGCGGAAAAAGGACTACGACAACCGCTTCCGCCGCGCCACCTTCCGCAGCGACGCCGAGTTCGCCGCCGTGATGGGCGCGCCGGAGGACAACCCCTTCGTCAAGCGCACGCGGCGCGACATGGCCGCGCGCCGGGCCCGCCTCGAGCTCCTGACCGACAGGCTGTAATCCGGCCAGGCCTGGGCCGCGGCCGACGCCGCGGGCGCGGGCTCGTCGGGCGCCACGGCTGCCCGCCATGGCGCGGGCTCGCCGCGCGCGGGCCGGCGCCGCGGGCGCCGTGGCCGCACGCCGGCCCGCGACTAGTCGCCGCGGCGGACCGCGAGCTTGAGCCCGAGGGACTCGCCCGTCGCGTCGATCGCCGCCAAGACTGCCCGGCGGGAGAGCTCAAGACTCATCGAGGGGGCGCCGGGCTTGCCGACGACCTGCTCGGGCATCCAGGGCAGGTGGATAAAGCCGGCCGGCACGCCGCGGCCCTCCTTGGCCAGGAAGCGAAGGACGCCATAGGAGAGGTGGTTGCAGACGAAGGTGCCCGCGCTGTAGGAGAGGCTGGCGGGAACGCCCGCGGCCGTCATCGCGGCCAGGATGGCGCGCGAGGGGAAGGTCGCGAAATAGGCCGCCGGGCCCTCCGGGTCGATGGGCCGGTCCACGGGCCGCCGCCGGCGGTTGTCCGGGATGCGCGCGTCGTCCAGGTTGACGGCCACGCGCTCGATCGCCACGTCCGCCCGGCCGCCCGCCTGGCCGAGCATCAGCACGGCGTCGGGCCTCGTTTCGCGCAAGGCCTCCACCGCCCGCGCGACCGACTCGCCGAAGACGACGGGCAGGGCGAGCGTCGCGACCGCGAAGCCCGCGCGCCGCTTGGGGAGGAGCCCGAGGATCTCGAGCGTCGGGTTGCGGTCCTCGCCGCCGAAGGGCTCGAAGCCCGTCACGAGCAGTTTCACGTCCTCTATCCTTTCCCGGGGGCATACGGATTCCTCCGGAGCCCGCGACGGAAAAAAAGGGCCGCCCCGAAAGGCGGCCCCGCGCCGCCGGAGGGCGGCCCGCGAGGCGCCGTTCCCGGCGCCCCGCCCTTCGGACTAGCCGTTCTTGGCCTGGAAGTCCTTCATGAAGCCGATGGTGGTCTCCACGTCCTTGAGGCTGACGGCGTTGTAGGCGGAGAGGCGGATGCCGCCCATGGAGCGGTAGCCCTTCGTCTGCACGATGCCGGCGGCCTTGGCGTCCTTGATGAACTTCTCGTCGAGCTCGGGGGTCGGGAGCTTGAAGTCGATGTTCATCCAGGAGCGGGAATCCACGTCCGCGAGGCCGCGGTAGAAGCCCTTGGAGCCGTCGACCGCGGCATAGAGGAGCTTCTGCTTCTGCTCGTTGATCTTGCCCATCGCCTCGAGGCCGCCGTTCTTCTTGAGCCACTTCATCACGAGGTTGAGGATGTAGATGGAGAAGCAGGGCGGGGTGTTGTGCATGGAGAACTTGTCCTTGAACACCTTGTAGGACAGCATCGTCGGCAGGTCGTCGTGGGCCTTCATGAGGAAGTCGTCCTTGATCGCCACGACGGTGACGCCGGAGGGACCGAGGTTCTTCTGCGCGCCCGCGTAGATCATGCTGAACTTGGAGAAGTCGAGGGGGCGGCTGAAGATGTCGGAGGACATGTCGCAGACGAGGGGCTTGCCCTTGACGTCGGGGATGTAGTGCCACTCGGTGCCCTCGACCGTGTTGTTCGAGGTGTAGTGGACGTACTCGGCGGCGGGGTTCAGCTTGAGCTCGCCCTGCTTGGGGATGGCCTTGAAGACCTCGCCCTCGAGCTCCATGTTCGCGGGCATCGTGATCTTGCCGTAGCGCTTGGCTTCCTTGATCGCGGCCTTGGACCAGTTGCCGGTGGCGACGTAGTCGGCTTCCTTGCCCGCGCCGAGGTAGTTCATCGGGAGCATGAGGAACTGGGTGCTGGCGCCGCCCGTGCAGAAGAGGACATTGTAGTCCTTGGGCAGGCCGGCGAGCTCGCGGAAGAGGTCCATCGTCTCCATGTGGAGGGCGTCGTACTCCTTGCCGCGGTGCGAGACCTCCATGACGGAGCAGCCGGTGCCGTTCCAGTCGAGCATCTCGGCCTGGGCCTGCTCGAGGACTTCCACGGGAATCGCCGCGGGGCCGGCGGAATAGTTGATCACTCGCTTCATGGCTTGCTCCTTACTTGTTCGTGTACTTCTTCATGCGCTCGACGATGCAGTCGCCGAGGCGGAGGAGGTTCTCCTCCGTGGACGCGCCGAGGTGGGGCGTGAGGACCGCGCGGGGCGCGGCGAGGAGGGGCGAGCCCTCGGGCGGCTCCTTGTAGAAGACGTCGCCGGCGTAGCCGCCGAGCTTGCCTTCCTTGAGGGCGGCCGCGACGTCCTCCTCGATGATGACCTGCCCGCGGCAGGTGTTCACGAGGTAGGCGCCCTTCTTCATCTTGGCGATGCTGGCGGTGTTGATCATGCCCTTGGTCTCGTCGGTGAGGGGCGTGTGGAGGGAGATGTAGTCGGACTCGGCGAAGACGCGGTCCAAGGTCGTCATCTCGGCGGCGTCGGACTTGTCCACGTACTTGTCGTAGGCGATGACCTTCATGCCGAAGGCGCGGGCGCGGGTCGCCAGCTCGCGGGCGATGCGGCCGATGCCCACGAGGCCGAGGGTCTTGCCGTAGAGCTCGGTGCGCTCGAGCTCCTTCTTGAGCCACTTGCCCTGCTTCATGGAGGCGTCGGCCTCGGCGACGTGGCAGGGCATGGCGATCATGAGCGCGAAGGCGAGCTCGGCGACCGCGAGGCTGGAGGCCTCGGGAGTGTTGTCCACGGCGACGCCCTTCTGCTTGGCGTAGTCCACGTCGATGGTGTCGACGCCGACGCCGCCGCGGATGACGTACTTGAGCTTGGGCGCCTTGTCGATCATCGCCTTGTCGACCTTGGTCTTGGAGCGGACGATGATGACCTCGGCCTCGCCGACGCGGGCAAGGTCGTTCGTGACGTCCCCGAAGGGCGCGAGCCTGCCGGGCAGGTCCGGCGCGAAGGCGTCGGCCAAGAGAATGACCATGGAATCCTCCCTCTCGATGCGGTTATTTGGTTTTCCCAATACAAGCGTGGGTGCGTTCACAACCATTTTAGCACGGCCATGCCGCCTGTCAATAACACTCGCATGTCGATATTTTTATATATGAAACAGGTTTTTGCATTATGAAATCCCAAGCTTCGCGCCTTGCGTCGCTTGACCATCCCCCGGCATTTTAGTACTGTTTCGGTAATATTTAGCTACTTAATTATTTAGTAGCTAACCTTTGCACGAATCGCCTCTATCGGAGAACGGCCCATGAGCACGGAAAGCGAGGAGCTTCCCCGCATCCTCATCGAGCGCTTCAAGCGCCTCAACCGCGTCATCCATCTCAACTTCGCCCGGAACCTCTTCCCCGGCCACCGCCCCGGCGAGCTCTTCGTCATGGGCAAGCTCCGCCGCGCTGCCGACCGCGGCTCAGGCGGGCGGCGCGTGTCCGACATCGCCCAGGCCCTCGGCGTCACCGCCTCGAGCGTGACGCAGATCGTGACGGGCCTGGAGGAGCGGGGCCTGGTGCGGCGCGGCATGGACCCCGAGGACCGCCGCGCCGTCCTCGTCAGCCTCACGGAGGCGGGCGAGGAGGCCATGCGAAACGCGGCGATCCCCTTCGAGGCGAAATTCGGCGAACTCGTGTCGCGCCTCGGCCAGGACCGCGCGCGGGAGCTCGCCGCCCTCCTCGCGGAGGTGGACGCCTTCTTCACGGAGGCGGAGGAGTCCCGGCCCGGCCGCGCGGGCGACGACTCTTGCGGCCACTGACCCATCCGCGCCTGGCCCGCCGCGGCGCCGCCCGCCGGCGGCGGCCCCCGCGCCCGGCTGCGACGCCCGCGCCCGGCGGCGGCCGATTCCCGACAAGCAAACAATTGGAGGTGAGCCAGCGATGCGCGAGCTCTATCGTTACCTGAAAACCCACGCCGCCGCCGTCGCGGCCACCGTCGTCCTGGTCTTCGGCCAGGCGATGGCCGATCTCTACCTGCCCACGCTGATGTCCGACATCATCGACCGCGGGGTCATGAGCGGCGACACCGCCCACATCCTGCGCTCCGGCGGGATCATGCTCCTCATCACCGCCGGCAGCCTTCTCTGCGCGGTCGCCTCCAGCTACCTCTCCGCGCGGGTGGCGACGGAGCTCGGCAAGAGCCTGCGCCGCGACATCTTCGCCCGGGTCGAGGGCTTCACCCTCCACGAGTTCGACCGCTTCGGCACGGCCACCCTCATCACGCGCAGCACCAACGACGTGACGCAGGTGCAGAACGTCGCGATGATGGCGCTCCGCATGATGCTGATGGCGCCGATCATGGCGATCGGCGGCGTCGTGATGGCCTTCTCCAAGGACCGGCCCCTCACCCTGACCCTCGCCGTCGCGGTGCCCGTCCTGGCCCTCGTCATCGCCCTCCTCGCCTCCCGGGCCATGCCCCTCTTCAAGCAAATGCAGTCGAAGATCGACCGCCTCAACCTGGTCCTGCGCGAAAGCCTGGTCGGCGTCCGCGTCATCCGCGCCTTCAACCGCACGCCCCGCGAGGAGGAGCGCTTCGACGGCGCCAACCGCGACATCACCGCCACCTACGTCAAGGTCAACCGGCTCATGGCCTTCCTCATGCCCGCGATGATGCTGGTCATGAACGTCACGAGCGTGGCCATCCTCTGGTTCGGCGTCGCGCGCGTCGACTCGGGCGCCATGCAGATGGGATCGCTCATCGCGTTCACCCAGTACGCCATGCAGATCATGTTCTCCATGCTGATGATGTCCCTCATGTTCATCATGGTGCCGCGGGCCCAGGCCGCCGCCGAGCGCATCGCCGAGGTCCTGGCCGTGGAGCCCTCCATCGTCGACCCCGCCGTCCCGGCCGCCGCCAGCGCCGCGAAGGGCGAGGTCGAGTTCCGCGGCGTCGGCTTCGCCTACCACGGCGCCGCGGAGCCCGCCCTCAAGGGCGTGAGCTT
>DAINBW010000218.1:0-5504 GCA_036732745.1 Spirochaetales bacterium
CCGGTTGGCTTCGTTGCCGTAGATGAAGGCGAGGAACTCCTCCCAGCGGCGCCGGGATATGGCCCCCGAAGCCAGGGCGCGGGCGGCGGCGGCGAGGGCCTCGCGGAAGGGGAGGGTCTTGGCCGCGTCGGCCAGCTCGGCCTCGGCGATCTGGCCGAGGAGCTGGGCGCCGGCCTTGGCCCCGCCGAGGTGTTTCTTCGCCTCGACGAGGGCGCGGGCGCCCGCGAAGTCCCGGGCGTCGACCAGGCGCTTGGCGAGGGCCGCGATGGCCGCGTCCGCGATGGAGGCCGCCTCCTTGGCGCTCGCGCCGAAGGTCCCGAGGCGTTCGGCGGCGGCGAGGGCTTCCTCCCAGCGGCCCGCCTCGGCGAGGGAGACCGCCCGGTTGTAGGCGACGACCGCGCGGAGCTCCTCGAGGCGCGGCTCGGTGCCGAGCGCGGCGCGGGCGGCCTCGACGAGGTCCTCGGCCCCGTCCCGGTCGCGGCGCCGCTCCAGGTCGACGGCGAGGTTGTTGACGCGGTCGAGGAGGAAGTTCCTGCCTTCCTTGCCGCGGGCGAGGGCGTCGTAGGCGGTTCCGAGGGCCAGGGCCTCGCGGTAGCGGCCGGTCCGGTCCAGGACGGAGGCGCGGTTCGAGAGGACGAGGGCGGCGAGTTCCCTCTCGCCGATGGTCGAGCGCCGCGTGTAGTCCCCCGGCGGCACGTAGCTGTAGCCCGTGACGCGTCCGAAGCCGTCGGCGAATTCCTTCTTGGTGCCGGGGTCGAAACCGTGGGGATTGGTCGTCTCGACGTCGATGTCGCGGCCGGGCAGGCGCACGAGGCAGAAGGCGTGGTCGACGGTCCGCACCCCGGCGGCGGGAATGCCGAGGCGCTTGAGCGCCAGGAGGTAGACGAGGGCCGAGGAGACGCAGTTGTAGCGTCCTGAGTCCAGCGCCAGGTCGAGGGTGGTGGCGTCGAGTTCGTAGCGCTTGAAGAGGCGCTCGTGGAGGTAGGCGAGGGCCGCCTCGGCCCGTCTCGCGTCGAGTTCCGCCGCCGCGCCCGCCTTGGCGGTTCCCGAGCCCGAACCCGCGCCGCGCGGCCCGTCGACCGCGGCGGCGAGCTCGTCGAGGAGGCGGAAGAGCCGCGCTTCGTAGGCCGGGAACTTCTCCGCCGGCAGGCCCGAGGCCAGGAAGCCGGCGCGGGCGAGATCGGCGAGGGACAGCGGCTCCTCCAGGGCGCCGATCGCCGCGAGGGCCGGATCGGGGGCGAGGAGGGCGGCGTACTCGGCGTAGGCCGCCCGGCGCCGCGGGTCGACGAGGCCGGAAGGCGCGGGGCCGCTTGAGCCCTGGGCCAAGGCCGGGGCGGCGGGCAGGGCGAGGAAGGCGGCGCCGAGGAGGGCCGCGAGGAGGAACCTGAAGGCCGGGGCTCGCCGGCGGACCGCGGGTTTGTCGGCCCCGGGGGCCGTGCTTGTCTTCGTCATTCGTTTTTCCGTATTTTCAATATACCGCCAAAGGGCTATACTCGCCATCGAACCAGGAGCGACAATGGACACGCGATTCGATCTCATCGTGGTCGGAGGCGGCGCCGCCGGCCTCGCCGCCGCGCAATACGGCGCCCGCGCCAATCTTTCGACCCTTCTCGTGGAGGAAATGGCCCCGGGCGGGCAGGCCCTCCTCATCGACGGCCTCGAAAACTACCCCGGCATCCTCAATCCCGTGTCGGGCTATGAATTCGCCGAGAACATGCGCCTCCAGGCCGAGCGCTTCGGCGTCCAGTTCCTCACCGCCTCCGTCTCCGCCATCCGCAAGGAGGGAAAGCGCTTCCTCCTCGACACGAGCGAGGGCGGCCTCGAAGCCCTGGCCGTCGTCCTGGCGACCGGCGCCAAGCACCGCCACCTCGGCGCTCCCGGCGAGGACCGCCTCGGCGGCCGCGGCGTCTCCTACTGCGCGACCTGCGACGGCCCCTTCTTCAAGAACAAGCGCATCCTCGTCGTCGGCGGCGGCGACGCGGCCTGCGACGAGGCCCAATTCCTGGCCAAGCTCACCGACAAGGTCGTCCTTGTCCACCGCAAGGACCGCTTCCGCGCCCAGCGCTCCCTCGCGGAGCGGGTGCTCCGGAATCCCCGCATCGAGGTGCGCTTCGAGACCGTGGTCGCCGAGATCAAGGGCGACAAGAGGGTCGAGTCCGTCGTCCTCGAGAAGGTGGGTTCCGGCGAACGGGTCGAAGAGCCCTTCGACGCGGTCTTCGTCTTCGTCGGCTCCCTGCCCCAGACCAAGCTCGCGCCCCCCGAGGCGAAGCGCGACGAGACGGATTCCCTCCTCGCCGACGAGCACATGGCGACGACCCTCCCCGGCTTCTACGCCGCGGGCGACGTCCGCGCGACGCCCTTCCGCCAGATCGTCACCGCCTGCGCCGACGGCGCCCTCGCCGCCCACTCCGCGGCGCAGTACATCGACGAGATCCGCGGCGAGGCCTACGCCTGAGCTCCCCCGACGCGCCGCCGGGATCGCCCCGGCGCGCGGCGCGGCCCCGCCGCCTCGCCGCCGCCGCGGGTCTCGGTCTTCTCGCCCTGGTCGCCGCCCTCCTCCTTCCGGGCGCGGCCAAGGCTCCCGCGCCCGGCTTCTGGGCGCCGGCGGGCCCCGGTCCCGGCGAGGCGCTCGCCCGCGCTGAATCCCTCCTCGCGGGCATGAGCGACGAGGAGGTGCTCGGCCAGCTCTTCATGCTCGCCTATCCCGGCGACACGCCGCCGCCCCTCCTCTTCGACTGGATCAAGCGGCGCGGCCTCGGCGGCGTGAAGATCTTCGGCTGGAACGCCGAGGACACCACCAAGGTCGCCGAGGCCGTCGCCGCCCTGCAAAAGGCCGCCCTGGCCACGGAACGCAAGATCCCCCTCCTCGTCGCGACCGACCAGGAGGGCGGCTGGATCCGCCACATCAAGGGCGCGACGAGCCAGACGCCGGGCAACATGGCCATCGGCGCCTCGGGCCGGCCCTATGACGCCTACTGGTCGGGCTTCTACATCGCGCGCGAGCTGGACGCCCTCGGCATCAACATGAACTTCGCGCCGGCCGTGGACCTTGCGACGCGGCCCAAGAGCGCGATCATCGGCCCCCGCGCCTTCTCCGACGATCCCCGCGAGACGGCCGCGCTCGGCGTCGCCTATTACCGCGGCACCGCGGCGGCGGGCGTCATCGCGACGGCCAAGCATTTTCCCGGCCACGGCGACACGGAGCTCGATTCCCATGGCATCCTTCCCGTGATCCGCGCGAACTCCAAGACCCTCTGGGAGCGCGAGCTCCTGCCCTTCCGCAGCCTGGCCGCCGAGGGCGTGCCCGCGATGATGAGCGGCCATCTCAACTTTCCCCTCGTGACCGGCGACGGGATGCCCGCCTCCCTTTCCAAGCGCTTCATGACGGAGATCCTCCGCGGCAAGCTGGGTTTCGAGGGCGTAGCCGTCACGGACGACCTCATGATGGCCGGGGCGGGGGCGGCCTCGCTGTCCGAGGCCTTCTACCTCGCCGTCGACGCCGGCAACGACCTCCTGGAGGCGAGCCGCATCCTCCCCCTCGACGATCCCGCCTGGACGCGCCTCCTCAAGGCCTACCGCGCGGATCCCGCCTTCCGCGCGCGCGTGCGCGAGGCGGCGACGCGGGTCCTCGTCCTCAAGCTCGACTACCTGCGGCCCAAGGGCGAAGCCGGCATCGTGCCGGATCCGGCCCGGCTGGCGGAGCGCCTCCCCGACAAGGAGGGCGAGGCGTTTTTCCGCGGCCAGGCCTTCCGCGCCGTTTCGCCCCTCGATCCCAAGGCCCTTCCCTGGCGGCCCAGCGGCAGGCTCCTCGTCGCGGGACCCTTCCAGGACTTCCTGGCCGCGGGCCGCGAGTCCTTCCCCGCCGCCGCCACCTTCAAGTTCAGCTATCGTCCCGAGTCCGCGGCCTTGCCCGCGGAGCTGGCCGCCTTCGACGCGGCGATCGCCGGGGCGGATTCCGTCCTCGTCTGCGCGGCCAACGAGGCGGGCATGGACTTCTACGTCCGCGCCCGCGAGCGGGGCAAGCGGGTCGCCGTCGTGTCGGCCTTTTCCCCCGCCCCCCTCGCGCGCTGCGGGAACGGGGAGGCGGCGGTGGCGGTCTTCGGCAACTCCAAGGCCTGCCTGGAGGCGGGCATCGCCGCCCTCCTCGGGAAGGAACCCGCCAAGGGGCGCCTGCCCCTGGAGCTGCCGTGAGGGAGGGGGGCTGGCGCCGCGCGACGCGGGACGACCTAGTCCGCCTGGAGGCCTTCCTCCGCGGCCGCGAGCGCGTGGCGGCCGGCTTCGTCGGCCGCATCCTCCGCGATGGCGCGCTCAGGCTGCCAAACCCCCTGCGCGGGGCGGTCTACGTCTTCGGCGAGGGCGAGGGCGCGGTGGAAGGCGCCTGCCTCGCCGCGCCGAACCGCCTCGTCTTCCCGGCCCTCCCGCGCGCCGGCGGCGACGCGGAGCTCGCGGAGCTCCTGGCGGAGCGCGGTTTCGAGCCCGTCAGCGTCATCGGCCTGGCCGGCGACGTCGAGCGCTTCGAGCGGGCGGCGGGACTGTTTCCGATCGTGCCCGTGTCCTATCGGCTCATGGCGCTCTCCCCCGAGGACCTCGCGGCGCGCTTTGACCTTCGGCGCGGCCCGCACGGCCCGCACCGACCGCACCGACCGCACCGACCGCACGGCCCCTGTGGCCCACGCGATTCCGCTCCGACCCCGGCGGCCGTCCAGGCGGGCGGCGCCCTCGCCGTACGGCGCGCCGGGCCGGGCGACCTCGAGGCGCTCTATCCCCTGCAGGAAGCCTACGAACGCGAGGAAGTCCTCACCGCCATCCACCGCTTCGATCCCGCCGGTTGCCGCGCGGCGCTGGCGCGGAGCCTCGAGGACCAGGTCCTCTTCGCCGGGGAGCTCGGGCGGGGCGGCCTCGTGGCCAAGGCCGGCACCAACGCGCGCTCCTTCCTTCTCGACCAGATCGGCGGCGTGTACGTCGCGCCGCAGTGCCGGGGCCGGGGCTACGGCCGCGCCGTGATGGAGGGCCTCCTCGCGGAGCTCGCGGCCGCGGGCCGGGGCGCCGTTCTTTTCGTGAAGCCGCGCAACGCGGCGGCGATGGGGCTCTACGCCGACCTCGGTTTCGGGGAGATCGGCGACTACCGCGCCGACTACTTCGCCTCCTGAACCGCCGCCGGGCTAGCCGTTTCCGCCCAGGTGGAATTCGCCCCGGTAGACATACTCGGGGCGGGCGGCGGCGTAGAGCCCGCCCGATTCGGTCCATTCCACCCAGAGGGCGCCGCCGCGGAGCCTGACCAGGGCGCCCGAGTCGGCGTAGCCGGCGGCGACCGCCGCCGCGTGGGCGAGTCCGGCCGCGGCCGCGGCGTCGAGGGCCTTGCCGCGCGGCGCCTCGGCCCAGAGCTCGCCCCGGGAGACGAGGCGGACGGGGAGGGGCGTCGGCGCCTTGGCCCCGCGCCGGGCGGCGCCGATGCGCATCTTCGCCGCCTTGGCCCCGCGTTCGCAGAACACCGCGACGGCCTC
>DAINBW010000219.1:0-4679 GCA_036732745.1 Spirochaetales bacterium
AAACCCCGACCGCCGGCGGAGCGGCCTCGGCCGGCTCGGGCGCCGGAACGGCGACGCCGCAAAAAGCCTCGCCCGAGGGCGCGGCCGCCGGTCCCGCCGCTTCCGGCAACGGCGCCGCGAAAGGCGCCGAGGGACAGGGCTCGAGGCGGATTCCCGCCGTCACGGTACAGGGCTATGTCGCCGAGGCTGGGATCCTTTCGGCCGACCGCGACACGGCGGGCGTCGTGGCGCCCTCGGTCACGAGCCAGGTCGCGGCCCAGGTGAGCGGCTACGTCGCCAAGGTGCTCAGGCAGAGCGGCGACTGGGTCGCGGCGGGTGAGGCGGTAGTGTGCCTCGAGGAAACCGCCCTCGGGATCGCGTTGGCCAACGCGCAGGCGGCCCTCGAGACGGCCAAGATAAATCTCGCGGCGGTGCAGGACTCGACGAGCCAGGCCAATGTCCGCCTGGCCCTCCAAGTCGACTCGGCCCAGGCGACGCTCAATTTCGCGCAACGCACCTACGACTCGCAGCAGGCGCTCTTCGCCATAGGCGGGATCTCCGCGGCGGCGCTCGACACGGCGGGAAGCCAGCTCGCCAAGGCCCAGGCCGAGCTTGAGAGCGCCAAGACGGCCCTGGAGCAGAACAGGCGCGGCTTCGCGACGACGGCCAGCCAGAACGTGGAATCGCTCAAGATCGCCGTGGCGACGGCCGCGAACAACCTCCGGCAGGCCGAGTTCAATCTCGCCAACGCCTCCATCAAGGCGCCTTTCGCCGGGCAGATCTCGGCGATCAACGTGGCGCCCGGAATGTTCGTGGGGCAGAGCACCTCGGTCTTTGCCCTCGTGAGCCGGGAGCGGCAGGTGAACTTCGGTGTGGCGCCCGCCGACGCGCCGGTCTTGGCCCAGGGCACGCCGATCGACTTCGAGTCGGGCGGCGCCCGGCATCGGCTCAAGATCAGGTATGCTCCTTCGGCGCCGGTGAACGGGCTCGTACCCCTGGCGGCCGTACCCACCGCGAGGTTTGAGCTGCCCTTCGGCACGGTGGGCAACCTCCGCTACCGCATCGCCCTGGCGCGCGGCGTCATCGTGCCCATCACGGCCCTTGAGACCCTCGAGACGCGGAATTACGTATTTACGGTGGAGAAGGGCAAGGCGGCCATCCGCTACGTGACGATCGTGGCCGAATCGGGGGCCGAGGTCGCCCTGGCCGGCATTCCCGGTGGCACCGTCGTGATTCTCAACGCGCCGCCCGGACTCCTGGCCGGCTCCAACGTGCAGCCCGTGATGGAGGCGGCGGCGCCGTCGGCGCCTCCCGCGGAGGCTGCGCCCTCCGCGGCGGGGAGGCCCTCAGCAACGAGGGCGGCGCCGTCGGCCGCGGGGCGCCCGTGAGCGCGCTGCGCGAACTCGAGGTCCTCGTCTACGACCGGGTGAACGCGGTCGTCAAGTTTTCCGTGACGAGGTACGTCCTCTCCATCGGCATCTTCGTCGCCATCGTGGCCTTCGGCGTCCTGAGCGCCGTCGGGCTGGGCGTGGATCTCCTGCCCACCGTCAACGTGCCGTCGGTCAACGTTTCCGTCTCCTACCCCGGCGCCGC
Source organism: Spirochaetales bacterium (assembly GCA_036732745.1). Lineage (GTDB taxonomy): Bacteria > Spirochaetota > Spirochaetia > Treponematales > Rectinemataceae > JAEUJG01. Next base: position 1,573 of record DAINBW010000219.1, read on the forward strand.
GCCGTCGGTCATCGACCAGCAGGTGACGCAGGTGCTGGAGAACGCCGTGTCCACCTTGAGCGGCATCACCGACCTCAACTCCTCGAGCTCCGTCGGCTCGGGCCGCGTCGGCGTCACCTTCGGGCCCGGCATGGACAAGAACGTCGCGATGAACCAGGTCGCCGCCCTCGTCAACGCCTCCATCCGGCGCCTGCCCGCGGGCGCCGGCACGCCCGTCGTCCGGACCTTCGACGCGAACGCCCAGCCGGTGGTACAATTCGGCGTCTCGGGCGGCGGCGCGAGCCTGTCCTCCGTCGCCGAGTACGTGGAGAACATCCTTTCCCCCTCGCTGGAGCGCATCGAGGGCGTCGCCAACATCCAGGTGGACGGAGCTCCCGCGCGGCAGTTCCGCGTGCTCCTCGATCCGAACCGCCTGCGCTACCACAACATCTCGCCCCAGCAGGTCGTGGGCGCGATCGGCTCCTCCGCCGTGAACCAGCCCATCGGCAGCATCCTGACCCAGGGAAGCGCGCTGAGCTTCTCGACGCGCAACGTCCCCGAGAGCCTGGCCGAGGTGGGAAAGATCCTCGTGGACGCGGGCCGGGGAATCTCGGTGGGCGACCTGGGCGCCGTGCGCGACGCCTCCGTCGATTCCAACATCGCGCGGATCGACGGTGTGCCCGTCGTCCTCGTCTCCATCCAGCGCGCCAGCGACTCGAACGCGGTGGCGGTGGCGGACGGAGTTCGGGAGCTCCTCGCCGCCACGGCGCCGCCGCCGGGCTGCGCCTTCCTCTTCGGCAACGACTCGACCGGTCCCATCCGCTCCTCGGTCGAATCGACCTACCGCGAGCTCGTGATGTCGCTCATCGTGGTGGCGCTCATCGTGCTTCTTTCGCTCGGCAAGCCGAACACCGCCTTCGCCGTCATCCTGGCCATTCCGATCTCGCTGGCCGCGGCTCCGATCCTGTACCGCTTCATGGGCTTTTCCTTCAACCTCGTCTCCCTTCTCGCGATGGTGACCGCCATCGGCATCGTGGTGGACGACTCGATCGTCGTCGCCGAGAACGTGGAGCGCTACCGGGGCATGGGCTTCGGCCTCAAGGAGTCAGTCCTGCGCGGCGGCAGCGAGGTCTTCACCGCCGTGGTCGCCTCCACGCTCTCCCTTCTCGCCGTGCTTCTCCCGGTCAGCTTCGTCTCCGGCTACGTCGGCCGCTATCTCATGCAGTTCGCGCTCGGTCTCGCCGCCGCCGTCGGCTTTTCGATGTTCGAGGCCCTGCTCTTCCTGACGGTGCGCATGGCCTACACCCCCGACACCCGGGTCAGGACCTGGGCGGACCTGCCCGCGAATGTCCTGCGCTTCGGCCCGGCCTTCCGCGGCGGCTTCGCCTCCCTGAAGAAAGGTTGGGCGATACTGATCGGACTCGCGGTGGCCGGCGCCCTCCTGTACGCGGAAAAGTACGTCCTCTTGCCGGCCCTCCTCGGCTATCCCCTCGTCCTCGGACTCCTCGACTACCTCTTCGTCCTCGGGCTCAACCTGTTCGAGGCGATTTCGGGCACGCTCCACCACGGCGTCAACCGCGCGCTCGAGGTGGTTCAGGAAGCCTATGGCCGCTCGCTCCGCCGCGTCCTCAAGCGAAGCGCCCTTCTCCTCGTGGTCTCCGGCCTCGGCCTCGCGGTCGGCGCCGTCCTGCTCGCCCCGCGGATACCCTTCAGCTTCGTGCCCCAATCCGACTCGGGCGCGATGCAGGTCAACGCGCGCTTCCCCCAAGGCACGCCCCAGGGCAAGGCGAACGAGGCCGCCGCCAGGCTCGAGGCCTTCCTCCTGGCCCGCCCGGAAGTCGCGACGGTGCAGACCATTGTCGGCGGCTCGGCGGAATGCACCGTCAGCCTCGTCCCCAAGGAAAAGCGGCCGACCGTCTTCGCCCTGGCGCCCGAGTATCGGCGCCTCATCCTGCCGCTCCTCAAGGATTTCCCCTCCCTGCGGCTTTCCGTCGGCACGGGCGGCGGCGGTGGTGGTGGCGGCTCGTCCTCGCTCCAGCTCAGCCTGACTTCTCCCGACTTCAAGCTGCTCCTCGAACGGAACGCGGCGATCATCGACGCCATCCAGCGGAATCCCTTCGTCGCCGACGTGAGCTCGGGGCTCTCCGACACGAACCTCGAAAGCCGCTTCCTGCCCGATCCCGCCCGGCTCAAGGGTACGGGCATCACGCCCCAGGCGCTCGCGACCCTGCTCCAGACCTACACGAGCGGCGCGCAGGCGGCGAGCGTGGAGACGGGCGGACTGGCCTATCCCATCCGGGTTCAGGTCGATCCGACGCTCTTCTTCGGGGGTCAGACCCTCCTCGACCTGCCCGTCTACTCGCCGACCCTCCAGACAAGTCTCCAGGTCGGCCAGCTCGGGCGCTTTGAGCTCGCGCAGTCGCCTAACTCCATCCAGCGCTACAACCGACAGTACTCGGGCGGCCTCAACATCAACCTGAAGCCGGGCGCTCCGACGGCGCTCGAACTGCAGAAGGCCATCGGCGAGGATCTCAAGGCGCGCGGCCTCCTTGATGGCGGGATTTCCCTCGCCTCGGGCGGCCGTTTCGGCCAAGCGGCCCTCGCCACGGAACTGGCCACGACGGGACCGCTCCTCTTCCTCCTGGCCCTTTTCCTGACCTATCTCGTGATGGCCGCCCAGTTCAACTCCTGGCGGTTTCCCTTGTATCTTCTCCTGCCCGTGCCCCTCGCGCTGATCGGCGCGCTCCTCGTCGTCTTCGCCGTGGGCGGCGGGCTCGACATCTTCGGCGTCATGGGCATGATCATGCTCATCGGCATCTCCTCCAAGACCGCCATCCTCTATCTCGAGTTCGTCACGGAGCGGCTCGGCAAGATGCGCTTCGTCGACGCCCTCGTCGAGGCTGGGCGCCTGCGCTTCCGGCCCATCATGATGACGACGCTGACCACCCTCGTCATCTCCTTCCCCCTCATCTTCTCCGGGGGGCAAGGCGCCGAGTTCGGTCAACGCATGGGCGTGGTCATGTTCGGCGGCATAGTCTTCTCCACGGTCCTCACCCTCTACATCGTGCCGGCCAGCTTCTTTCTTTTCGAGCGGAAGCGCGTGTCGGACCGCGAGGAGGCGCCGCCGG
>DAINBW010000219.1:4689-5495 GCA_036732745.1 Spirochaetales bacterium
CGTGACCGGGCTGACGCCGGCCGACTTCGAGGTGACCGAGGACGGTGCGCCCCAGCGCGTCCATTCGATGTACCTGGTCGAAGGGCGATCAGTCACTCGAACATCGGCGGCCGGAGCCGCTGAGGCTGGGGCCGGCGCGGAGACTGGGGCGGGCGCTGAGGCAGGAGCCTAGGATGCGGCTCTTCAGCCCCTCGCTTCCCTGAACCGATACCCCATGCCCCACACCGTCTCCACGAGGCGCGGCTTGGCCGGGTCGGCCTCGATCTTTTCGCGGAGGCGCCGGACGTAGACCGCGACGGCGCTCGCGTCGCCGTAGAAGCCCGCCCCGCGCAGGCGCTCGAAGATCTCTTCCTTCGAATAGACGCGGCCGGGGCTGCGCGCGAGGAGGAGGAGGATGTCGAATTCGGTCGCCGTGAGCTGGACCGGCTGGCCGCCCGAAAGCACGGCCTTCTTGCCGACGTCGATGGTGAGCTCCCCCGCGGAGACGATCTCGCCGGAAGCGGCGCCGACGAGGCGCTCGTAACGGTCGATGTGGGCGCGGGCCCGCGCGACGAGCTCGGCCGGGCTGAAGGGTTTGGTCACGTAGTCGTCGGCGCCGAGGCCGAGGGCGCGCACCTTGTCGATGTCGGCGGCCCGCGCGGAGACGACGAGGATGGGCCTTTCCGAATGGGCGCGGAGCGCCGCGCAGAGGCTAAAGCCGTCGAGGCCGGGGAGCATGAGGTCGACGAGGAAGAGGTCGTAGTCGCCGGCCCTGGCGAGGGACAGTGCCTGGTTGCCGTCGGCGGAAAGCTCGACGGCGAAGCCGG
>DAINBW010000220.1:0-5487 GCA_036732745.1 Spirochaetales bacterium
CGGCCCCGGCCTCGCGGCCGTCCTCGAGGCGCATCTCGTGCGGCACGGTCGCCTCCAGGGAGAGGGAGAAACGCCGGGGATCGATGCTCGCCTTGACGGCGGCGCCGGAGTCGTTGATCTTGGCGGCCACGGCGTGGACCGTGTCGCCGGCCTTGATCTCGACGCTCTTGCCGTCGACCAGGATGCGCGCGTCCTCGCGGGCGCGCCAGTCGCGGGCATCGTAGCCGGAGAGCGCGGTCTGGCGCTCGGCCCAGAAGATCTCGGAGCCGGACTGCGAGAGGGGGATGGTCGAGCCCTCGGTGATCTCCGTCGCGGCGCCGCCGGAGCCGCCCAGGTACTGGACCGCCTGGATCACCTCCCGGCCCGCGGCGGGGGAGGAGCCGGAGACGACCCGGAAGGGCTCGGTGCGCGACTTGTCGCCGGAGAAGACGTAGGCGCCGTCGGGGCCCTTGGCGTTGCCGATGGCGACGAGCTCCTTGACGAGCTCCTCCACCTCGATGGCCATGTAGTGCTTCTGGTCGTCCTTCGTGTAGACGCCGTTCGCGCCCTGGACCGCGATCTCGCGCAGGCGCTGGGTGACGTCCAGGGCCTCGCGGACGTAGGCCTCGGAGACCTTGTACTGGTCGCCCGCCCAGGCCGCGTTCTTCTCGTAGCGCTCGAGCCGTCCCACGACCGATTCGTAGCGGACGGCGCGGGCCGCGCCGAGGGGATCGTCGCGGAGGTTTTCGATGCGCTCCTGCCGGGCGAGGCCGTTTTCCGCCTTCGCCATGTCGCGCTCCGTGCGGCGGAGCCAGAACTGCATGTCGCCGTTCATCGTATCGGTGCTGACGCGCTGCATCTAGCTTACACTCCCATCCGGTTGATGATGGTGTCGAGCATCTCGTCGACATTGGCTATGAACTTGGCCGCGGCCGCGTAGCCGTGCTGGAACTTGATCATGTTGGCGAGCTCCTCGTCCATGTTGACGCCGGAGATCGACTGCCTGAGGTCGCGGAGCTCCTTGCCGATGCGGGCGTGGGACTCGCTCGCGCGCTCCGCCCGCTCGCCGGAGAGGCCGACGCGGGCGACCGCCTCGGCGAAGTGGTCGTCGAAGGTGCGCTCGCTCCCGACCATGACGGCCTGGGTCCGGAGCGAGGCGATCGCGAGAGCCGCGCCGCCGTCCCCGGGCGCCGCCGGCCTGCCGTTCTCGCCGAAGCCCGCGGCGATCGAGCCGAGGTCGGACTTGATCGCGTCGGAGACCTCGAGCCAGCCGGCGGGGTGGGAGAGGGGGGCTACGCCGTAGTCGAGGCCGCCGCCGCGGAGGCTCAAGACCGCGTCGGCCTTGGCCCAGTCGTAGGCGCCTTCGGGCCCGGAACCGCGGAGGATGCCCGCGTAGCCGGCCAGGAACTGGCCGGAGTCCTCGACGTGGCGGATGACGAAGTCGGGATCGGCGCGGTCGGCCGCCGGCGTCGCGCGGAGCTGGAGGCGCCCCTCGCGCGTCAGGCGCGCCGTCACCTCGGCGCCCGCGTTGTTGATGCGGGCCACGAGGTCGGCGACCGTGTCGGTGGGGTAGTAGGGCACCTCGACCTCGCCGTTCGCGCGGGAAAGCTTGATGCTGCCCGAGAGCCCGACCTGTTCCTTCGCCTGGAGGGCGTTGCCGCCCGTCATGCGGTAGAGGTAGCTCGAGTCGTAGGCGCCGTCGCCGTTGCGGTCGTAGTTGCCCGCGAGGTTGTTGATGAAGGGCCATTCCTTGAAGAAGTCCTGCCCCGTCTTGCCGTTGAGGCCGTAACCCTGGCGGTGGGTCTCGTTGACCAGGTCCGCGAAGGAGAGGGCCATCGTGTCGAGGGTCTGGATTTCGCCGCGGACGTCCCCGTCGCGGAGCTCGAGGGTCGCGCCGAGGCTGCCGCCGCGGGGGCCGAAGGCCAGTCCGGTGTCGGCCCAGGCGGGGCTCGCGTAGCCGTCCTCGTCGGCGCCGCGCATGTCGAGGGAGCGGGCGACCTTGCCCTGGACGAGGACGATGCCCTCGACGTGGAGCATCACCTCGTCGGGATCGCGGCGGTCCACGGCGATCGGGATGAGGGCGCCGAGCTTTTCGATGAGGAGGTCGCGGCGGTCCATGAGGTCGTTCGGGTTGTCGCCGAGGGCCTTGGAGCGGACGATCTCGCCGTTCAGCTCGGCGATGCGGCCGGCCAGGTCGTTGACCTGGGACACCTGGCCGCGGACGTCCCCGTCCAGGACCCCGCGGAGTTCGGAGAGGCGGCGGTAACGGTCGCGGATGCCCTCGGCCAGGGCCTCGCCGCGGGAGACGACCGCCTCGCGGGCCGCGAGGTCGGAGGGCCTGAGCGACAGCTCCTGCCAAGACTCCCAGTACTTGTCCATGAGGGTGCGCACGGAGGAATCCGAGGGCTCGTTGTGCACCTGTTCGAGCTGGAGGACGTACTTGTCGCGCGTGTTCCAGTAGGCCTCGAGGCCCGACTCGCCCACGATGCGCCCGTCCAGGATCTCGTCGCGGACGCGCTCGATGCGCTCCACGGTGACGCCCTGGCCGATCTGGCCGGGCACCTCCGCGCGGTTGAGTGCCGGCGCGTAGAGGGGATCCGTCGTGCCGAGCTCCACCCGCTGGCGCGAGTAGCCCTCGGTCGAGGCGTTCGTGAGGTTGTGGCCGATCGTGACGAGGCCCTGGTTGTGGGCGCCCAGACCGCGTTTGCCGATCTCGATGCCCATGAAGGTTGACTGCACGTTCCTCTCCTTGCCGTTCCGCGCGCCCTAGAGGGCCGCGTCCAGGAGGATGGCGTCGTGGCCGGCCTGGACGGCCCGCCCCGATTTCCCGTAGATTCGGCCCTTCTTGTCCGGGAAGAGCTCCTCGAGGACCTGGGCGAGGAGGGTCCGGTTGCCGACGGCGTAGTCGCTGACGGCGGAATTCTCGAATTTGGCGCGCATGGCGCCGATCTTGAGGCGGCGGTAGAGGTCGGTGAGGGCGGTCCGCTCCGGTTCGGGCACGCGGAGGGCCAGGCGGTAGAAGCTTTCGCCCGCCTCACCGGGACCGATGCCGAGCTCTCGCCGCAGCGCGGCCTCGGCCAGGGAGCGCTCGTTCTCGAGCTCGGCGACGTGCTCGGTCATGCTTTCAAGGCGATGCATGCTTCCCTCGAGGGCGGGCCAGTCGCGGGCGCGGACGGAATCGGAAAAGGAGCGCTGGGCTTCGACATAGGCGTCGAAGGCGGCGATCTCGGCTTCCATGGCGGCGGCGAGGGCGGCGGCGTTTTCAAGCGTCATCATCGGCGACACTCCTTCGATTTATGATCGGCGCCCCCCGGAGCCGTATTAGCGAATTCGCTGATATTGACGATTTGGCCGATTTGGCGCACGCGACGGCGGGCCTTCGGCCGGGCCGCCGGGGCCCGCCCGCCGGCCGCCCGCCGGCCGCCCGGGGCCTGCCCGCCGGCCGCCCGCCGGCCGCCCGATTGCGTTGAAGGCCCATTGGCATATATAGTTGGCGGACATGTTGCGGTTTCTAAGCGAGGTCCTGTGGCTCGCCAAGGGGGTGCGGGTCTACGCCCTCGTCGGCGAGAGCGGCACCGGGAAAAGCTTCCGCGCCAAGCTCGTGGCGCAGAAGTACGGGATCGAGATGATCATCGACGACGGCCTCCTCATCCGCGGGGACTCCATCATCGCCGGCAAGTCGGCGAAGAAGGAGCAGATCTACATGTCGGCGGTCAAGACCGCCCTTTTCCACGAAAAGGCGCACCGCGACGAGGTCGCCCGGGCCCTCCAGCGGGAAAAATTCCGCAAGCTCCTCGTCATCGGCACCTCGGAGCGCATGACCACCAAGATCTGCGACCGCCTCCAGATCCCCCACCCGGTCAAGGTCGTCAAGATCGAGGACATCGCGAGCAAGGAGGACATCGCCAAGGCGGTGCGCTCGCGCAAGGTCGAGGGCAAGCACGTCATCCCGGTGCCGGCGCTCGAGATCCGGCGCAACTACCCCTCCATCTTCTACGACTCGATCCGCGTCTTCCTCAAGAAGAGCTTCGGGGCGGCGCCGACCCGGCCCCGCCTCTACGAAAAGTCCGTGGTGCGCCCGGAGTACGCCAAGCGCGGCCGCGTCTCCATCTCGGAGGCCGCCCTCTCGCAGATGGTCGTCCATTGCGTCGACGAGTTCGACGAGACGGTCAGGCTGCGCAAGATCAACATCCGGTCGGACACCCAGGGCTACCGCCTGACCATCGTCCTCGAGGTGCCCTACGGCACCAAGCTCGCCTCGAACGCCCGCGCGCTCCAGGAGTACATCATCGAAAATATCGAGCGCTTCACCGGCATCCTGATCGAGGAAGTGAACATCGTCATCGACCGCTTCGCCACGCGACGCTAGTCCGGGGGGTCCCCCGGGGGCGGATCCGGGCCGGGCGAGGGGCTTTGACAGCTGCGTCGCGTTCTGGTAAAGTCTTTACAGCATGAAGGAGTATCGAGGCATACCGGCATCTTCGGGCGTCGCCGCGGCGCCCGCCTTCGTCCTCCGCGAGGATGAGGAGCTCTCGGTGCCGAGCTACGTGCTCCAGGGCGACGCCGTCGACGAAGAGTGGCGGCGCTTCCTCGGCGCGGTGGAGAAGGCCAAGACCGAGGTCGAGGAGCTCCGCGACAAGGCCCGCGTCGCCGCCGGCGAGGAGCAGGCCGCCATCTTCGAGGCCCACCTCCTCATGCTCTCGGACCCGGACCTCTTCGACAACATCGAACAAAACCTCCGCGCCACCGCCCGGAACATCGAGCGCGTCATCGTCGAGTTCGAGCGCGAGCTCGTCGAGAAGCTCGCCGGCGCCGAGGATCCCTACCTCCAGGCCCGCGCCGCGGACATCCACGACGTCGCGCGCCGCATCCTTTCCCACCTCCTCCTCCGCGAGCGGCTGACCCTCGCCGACCTCGAGATCGACGTCGTCCTCGTCGCCCGGGACCTCCTGCCCTCCGACATGATCTCGATGAACCGCCGCCGCGTGAAGGCCATTGTCACCGAGGCCGGCGGCCGCACGAGCCACGTGGCCATCCTGGCCCGCGCCTTCGAGATTCCGGCCGTCCTCGGCCTCGGCGAGTCGATCGAGGAGTTCGAGGCCGGGGAGATCCTCGTCGTCGACGGCGGCCGCGGCCTCGTAACCTCCGAGCCCGACGCGGCGACCATGGTCCGCGCGGAGGCCTCCCGGAACGCCGCCCTGGCGCTGGAGCGCGAGCTCGCCCTCCTGCGCGACCTGCCCGCCACGACCAAGGACGGCCGCCGCCTCCTCCTCAAGGCGAACATCGAGGTTCCCGAGGAGGCCCTGCCGGCCCTCGAGCACGGCGCCGAGGGCATCGGCCTCTTCCGCTCCGAGTTCCTCTTTCTCCAGCCGGGCCACGTCCCCGGCGAGGACGAGCAGTACAAGGTCTACCGCCGCGTCATCGAGAGCATGGCGGGCCGTCCCGTCACCATCCGGACGCTCGACATCGGCGGCGACAAGGTCCTTCCCGAGCTCGGCGCCCTCGACG
>DAINBW010000221.1:0-5485 GCA_036732745.1 Spirochaetales bacterium
TTCCTGCCGCCTCGAGCGCCTGCCCCGGCTCGAGCTCGTCGGCCTTTCGGCCGAGGTGGGCACCGACCCCGCCCTCCCGGGGCGGCTTTGGGCGAGGCTCGAACCCGAGGCCCGCGCGGCGGGCATCCTGCCCCCGCGCCCGGAGTATTATCAGCTTGCCCGATGGGACGACTCGCCGGAGGCTTCGTTCACCTGTCTCGTCGCCTTTCTCGCGCCGGGCGCGTCGCCGCCGCCCCTTCCCTTCAGCGCGACCGCGACGCCCGCCTCGCGCTGCCTTGTCTGCGTCGTGCCGGGCTCGCCCGCCGCCATCCCCGCCGCCTACGCGGAGCTCTACTCGCGGATCCTTCCCGGGAGGAGCGAGCGTCCTTCCGGCTCCTGGGTGCTCGAGCGCTATCCCGAGGCAGGCGTCACGGAGCTCTGCGTACCCTTGGAGGCCTAGGCGATCCCGCTTGGGGTCCGCCCGGGCCCCGGGCCGCCGGCTATTCCGTCGGCGACTCCGCGCTGGCGCCCGACACCGCGTCCGCTTTCGCCTTGGCGTAGGCCGGGGCGGAAACGGCGATGACGGCCAGGAGGACGAGGCCCACGGCGATGGGCGCGGCCCAGCCGCGCTTGTCGCCGGCGCGCGGACCCACGAGACGGGCGCGGAGCACGCAGGTGGCCCCCGCGAGGAGGGCGCAGATCGCCGTCGCGATGGGCGCGAAGGTGCAGAGCGACTTGTAGCCGAGGATGTTGTCCCAGCTCGCGCCCCGGTGCGGGACGAGCGTGAGGACGGCCGCGAAGGCGAAGAGGCCCGAGAGGCCGAGAAGGGCGCGGTAGGCGCCCGGATTCTTGCTTGCCATGGTTCCTCCTGTGGCGATTCCCGACCGCCATCCTAATCCATCCTTTTGCCGCCTGTCTCCTCCTTGATCCTTCCTATCCGCGCCGCCCCACGGTGCCGGGCGGCGGCGGGCCGTACAGCCCTGTGGTGCGGGCGGCGGCGGGCTTTGAGTCGCGGGCTGTGCGTCCAGGGCGCGAAGCTTGGCGGTTTTTAGACAATCAGCAATTCTGTTTGAATTTTAACACTAGACAGACATGGCTACTGTCTATACTATTGCCAACATGAGCGACAAAAGTTTGTTGAACGCAAGCATTGAAGAACTCGCCGCCGGATTCGCGCGGGACGAGTCCCTGAAGGGCTATCGCTGCCTGGCCTGCGGGGCGGCCTTCGAGGACGGGCGCGTCTATGCGGAGGGCGAAGCCCTCCTCCTGGCCGAACGGGCGGCCGCGGCCCACGTGGCGCGGAGCCACGGCGGCGCCTTTGCGCTGCTCAAGGGCCTCGGCGACGAGGCGGCCGGGCTTCCCGAGGTGCAGGCGAAGGTCCTCGACCTCCTCCATGAAGGAAAGAGCGACGATGAGATAGCCCAGGTCCTCGGCGGCAAGTCCGCCTCGACCGTGCGGAACCACCGCTTCAACCTGCGCCGGCGCGAGGCCGAGGCGCGGGTCTTCCTGGCGATGATGCGCCTGGTCGACGAGCGGGGAGAGGGCGCCGGCCGCTTCCTTGACTACCCGGCGGGCATGCCCGCCCGCGACGAAAGGGCGGCGATCACGGAAGCCGAGGCCGCGGCCGTCGAGGCGAAGTACCTCGAGGCCCGGACGGGACCGGGCGGGGAGCCAGGCATCGCCCTGGCCTCTTGGCCCAAGCGGCAAAAGGAAAAACTTGTCCTCCTCCGCCGCATCGCGGGACTCTTCGAGCCCGGCCGGCGCTACGCCGAGCCGGAGGTGAACGCCGTCCTCATGCCCGTCTGGGACGACTACGTGACCATCCGGCGCTACCTCATCGAGTATCGCTTCCTGGACCGGCGGCCGGACGGGGGCGAGTATTGGCTGGTCGGGGGAAGCGCGGCGCCGCGATAGGGCCGCGGAAGCGGGGGCGGCGGGGATTTCCCGCCGCCCCCGCGCCGCGCCGCGGGACTAGATGTTCACGTCCGTCCGGCGGCGGCGCTTCTGGAGCTCGCCGGGGAAGAGGAGCTCGAAGGCGTCGAGGGCGATCTGGAGTTCCTCGTTCGTCGGGATGACGAGGATGGTCGTCGGCGAATAGGGGGCCGAGACGACGCTCTCCGCGCTGCCGTTCGAGGCGTTCTTCCCGTAGTCCATGACGATGCCGATGTTTTCGAGGCGATGGCAGATGCGCTCGCGCATCCGGACCCCGTGCTGGCCGATGCCGCCCGTGAAGACGAGGGCGTCCACCTTGAAGAGCTCCGCCGCGTAGGCGCCGATGTACTTGCGCACCCGGTGGGCGTAGACCTCGAGGGCTTCTATGGCGTTCTGGTTGCCGGCGTCCACCGCGGCCTCGAGGTCGCGGAGGTCGTTGGAGATGCCCGAAAGCCCGAGGAGGCCGGATTTCTTGTTGACGAGGCCGGAGAGCTCCTTGGACGTGTAGCCGCGCTCCTCGAGGAAGCCGAGGATGGCGGGGTCGATGTCGCCCGAGCGGGTGCCCATCACGAGGCCCTCGAGGGGGGTGAAGCCCATGGAGGTGTCGATGGACCGGCCGTTCTCGATGGCGGTGATCGAGGCGCCGTTGCCGAGGTGGCAGGTGATGATGTTCGTGTTTTCCGGGTGGCGGCGCATGATCTCGAGGGCGCGGCCGGCGACGAAGCGGTGGCTCGTCCCGTGGAAGCCGTAGCGGCGGATCTTGTACTTGTCGTAGAGCTCGCGGGGCAGGCCGTAGAGGTAGGCGGCCGGCGGCATGGTCTGGTGGAAGGCCGTGTCGAAGACGGCGACCTGGGGGACGCCGGGGAGGAGGCGGCTGGCCTCCCGGATGCCGACGAGGTTGGCGGGATTGTGGAGCGGCGCGAGTTCAACGTTCTGCTCGATGGCCTCGATGACCTCGGCGTCTATCGTGACCGACTGGGAGAAGCGCTCGCCGCCGTGGACCACCCGGTGGCCGATGGCGCCGATCTCGGTGAGCGCGCCGAGGATGCCCGACTTGGGGTCGACCAGGGCCTTGGCGACTCGGTTCATGGCGTCGGCGTGGTCGGGGATGGGCTCCTCGATCTTGATCTGCCCCTTGGGCGAGGTCTGGGACAGGCTCCCGCGCGCCTCCCCGATCCGCTCGACCGAGCCCCTCCCGAGGCTCTCGCGGTGCGGCATGCGAAACACCTCGTACTTGAGCGAGGAACTCCCGCTGTTGAGGACGAGGATGCGCTTCCCGGCGCCCGCTTCACTCATGGTGTTGTCTCCCTTCGCCGGTGGCGCCTCGCGGGCCCCTCCCGGACCCGTCCATCGTAAACCAGGTTCGGCGCGGCGGGAATCGAGAAAGCGAGATTTCGCTCCGACTCCGGCCCGATATCGCCTTCCGCGGGCTCCCGTCTCCTTGAGTCCCGCCGGGCCCGCGCTATACTTGAGGCTAGCGGTATGTAACAAAGTATTCGCAAAGGATCGATCGGTATGGAGCGCACCCGCCTTGCCGTCGTCCTCGCCTTCGCCCTCCTCCTCCCCCCGCTCGCGGCGCAGGCCCAGACGCGGATCGCCGTCCTCAGTTCCTCTGAACCTTCCAACGAGCGCTTTGACGGCATCGTCACGCGTTGCGCCGCCATCGCCCTGGGGCGGGCCGGCCTTGTCGCCCTGACCGCCGCGGAGGCTTCGGACGAGGACACGCGGCTTGAATGTTTCACGCGGCTCGCGGGGACGGAATTCGAGCTTGGCATGGTCCTGCGTTCCGGCGGCCATGGCCCGGCCCTGGCCCTTTCCCGGCTCTCCGGCGTCCTCGACCTCGGCTTTGACCTTCGCCTGATCGAGGCCTTCGAGGCCTTGTTGGCCGGCGCCCGCTTGGCGCCCGGGACGGAGGTGGCGGAGGCGGAGAACCTCTCCGCCCGCGCGCCGGCCGAGTCCGGGGCTCCACGCCAAAGCCTGCCCGATCCTCCCGACAAGCCCGTGGACCGTTTCCCCGCCGAGCCGCTTCCGGCGCCGGGCCTGACGGCAAGCCTGGTCGAAGGAACCGCTCCCCTTCCTCCCGCCGCGCCGCCGGCCGGTCGCTTTGGCCTCCTCCTCGCCTCGGCTCCGGTTTTCGTTCTCGGCGAGGCCGCGGCGTTCTTTCGCTACGGTTTCGACGCTTCCTGCTTTTTGGGGCTCGCCGCGCGCTCGGGCGTCTTCGGTTTTGAAGGAGGACTCCGGGTCGGCTATGTCGGGGTCATTCCCGAAGGGCAGGTGCTCGGCCGGGTCCACGCGGCCTCCCTTGCCCTGGAACTCCGGCTCAGGCTTCCCGTCGAGGGGACCCTGGCCCTCACGGCCCGCGCGGGGGGCGGGCCCGTCTACCTCGTGGCGATACCGGATTCGGGCGAGGTTTTCGGGAAGCTCGTCGCCGGCGCGACCGCCGGCCTCGGGCTTTCCCTGCGCCTAAGCCCCGCTTTCACCGTCGGCATCGAGTGCGGCGCCTTCTTCGCCTTCGAGCGAAGCGTGCCGCTTTCCTGCCTGGTTCCCGGCGCCTTCGTTTCCTGGCGCCCTTAGGAGGTCCGACCATGCGCGGACACAAGGCAATTCTCGCCGGCATTTGCGTCTTCGCCTTCACCTACTCCTGTCGGGACTTTGTCCTCTACGACGTCTTTCGGGAGGACCTGTCCTTAAGTCCGAGTTCGGCGAGTCTCTATGCCGGCGAAACCCTCGGTTTAGCCGCCTCCGGCGGCCTTGCGCCCTACAGCTATGTCCTGGCGGAAGGCTCAGGCAGCCTCGATGCCGCTTCCGGCCTCTACACGGCTCCCGGTGGAACCGGCACGGTCAGGGTGGAGGCCGTCGACGCCCTCGGCTCGCGGGCGGCCTCGGTCCTTTCCCTCCTCGGGGCCCGGCCGCTCTTCATCGTGCCCGCCGCCGCCGCCGTCCTCTTGAACGGGAGCCTCCAGTTCGCCGCGAGCGGCGGCGAACCGCCGTTTTCCTATGTGGTCCTCTCCGGGGGCCTCAGCGGGAGCGTCAACGCCACGACGGGATTCTTCACCGCGACCGCGGTCGCCGGTACGACGGTGGTGGAACTCGGCGACGGCGCCGGGAGCACCGCCACGGCATCCGTTTCCGTCGTCGCGCCGACCGCGCTGACCATCATGCCCGCCTCCGCCACGCTGACCACGGGCGCGACGCTCCAGTTCGGCGCCGTGGGCGGGACGCCGCCCTACACCTTCGACTTGGCCGGCGGAACCGGTTCCGTCACCGCGGCCGGGCTCTATACCGCGCCGGGTGGCGCCGCCGCCGCCCAGGTTCGCGCGCGGGACGCCGCGAGCGGGGAAAGCGTCGCCTTCGTCACCGTCGTCGCCTCCGGGCCTCTCGGCCTCGGCGCGACCGCGACCGCCGTGCCTGAAGGCGGGAGCGCGACCTTCTCCGCCTACGGCGGCACGCCCCCCTATTTTTACTCGATGGCGCGGGACGGATCCGGCGGCTACGTGCACGCGAGCTCCGGCGCCTATGTCGCGGGAGCCCTCGTAGGCGCCGCCATCGACGCCGTGGAGGTCCGCGACGCCCT
>DAINBW010000222.1:0-5456 GCA_036732745.1 Spirochaetales bacterium
CGATCCGGCCCAGCGGGAGGCGATGAAACAAGAGCTCTTCGCGACCGGCCGTCTCGACCACTTCGAGTACCGGATCTCGCGACCGGACGGAGACCTCCGCGACCAGCTCGTCTCCAGCCGCTTCATCGACTATTTCGGCGAAGCCTGCATCGTGTCCCTCGTCGTCGACGTGACGCCGCTCAAGCGCGCGGAGGCCGAGCTCAAGGCCCTCAACGCCGAACTCGAGGCCAAGGTCACCTTGCGCACCGAGGATCTCGCGGACGCCAACCTCGGTCTCCAGGCGGCCAACGCCGAGCTCGCCCGCGCGCTCGAGGAGCTCAAGGAGGCGCAATCCAAGATCCTCGTCTCGGAGAAGCTCGCCGCCCTCGGCCGCCTCACGGCCGGCATCGCCCACGAGCTCAACACGCCGCTCGCGGCCATCGCCGCCTCCGCGCGCTTCGAGCTCAAGACCCTCGGCGAGGGCCTCGACCAGCTCCTCGCCTCGGCCTCCCGCCTGCCGGAGGAAGCCATGGCCCTGCTCCGGGAAGGCCAGGAGGCCGCCGTCGACGCGCCCGGCTCCCCGCTCACGGCCGACCCGCCGACGGAGCGCCGCGCGCGGCGGGACGCGGAGGCCGCCCTCGCCGCCGCGGGAATCCCCGAACCCGAGCCCCTCGCGGAAGAGCTCGTCGAGCTCGGCCTCGCCTGGCTCGCCCCGCGCGCGGCACCCTTCCTCGCCGGCGCCTCCGGCCCGGACTTCCTCCTCCTCCTCCGCGGCGTGGTCGGCGCCTACCGCGCCGCCCGCGTCACCGAGGACGCCGTCGCCAAGGCCTCCCGCGTCGTCGCCGCGCTCAGGACCTACTCGCGGGGCGGCGAGGACGAGGCGCCATCCGCCGTCGAGCTGGGGCCCCAGCTTCGGAGCATCGTCGACCTGTACTACAACCGGACCAAGCGCGGCATCGAACTCTCCATCAATGTGCCGCCCGGCCTCGCGGCCCTGGCCCGTCGCGAAGCGATCGCGCGGATCTGGTTCAACCTCCTCAACAACGCCGTCCAGGCCGTCGGCGAGTGCGGAAGGATCGAAATCGCCGCCAGGGGCGAAGGCAGGGAGGTGCTGGTCTCGATTCGCGACTCGGGACCCGGCATTCCGGAGGATCTCAAGGGGCGCATCTTCGAGCCCTTTTTCACGACCAAGGCCGCGGGCGAGGGTACGGGACTCGGGCTCGACATCGCACGGCGGCTTGCGCGCGCCGACGGCGGCGATATATCCTTTGAGAGCGAGCCCGGCCGCACCGTCTTCACGGTGCGCCTGCCCGCCGCGAGCAGCATCGAAGGGAGCCGATCGTGAGCGCCGATAAAGCGATTCTTCTCGTCGACGACGAGCCCATCATCCTCCTCGCCCTCAGGCAGGAGCTGCGCGCCGAGCTCGGCAACGGCTACCGCTACGAGATCGCCCGCGACGCGGCGGAGGGCTTGGCCATATTCGAGGAGCTCGCCGCGGACGGCATCAAGATCGTCCTCCTCGTTTCGGACTGGCTCATGCCGGGAATGAAGGGGGACGAGTTCCTCATGCTCGCCCGCGAGCGCCACCCGGAGGTCCGCACCATCCTCGTCTCCGGCCAGACCGACGAGGACCAGCTCGACAAGCTCAAGGCCTCCGGCGCCCTCGACGCATTCTTCCGCAAGCCCTGGGATCCGCGCCGCCTCGTCGCGGAGTGCAAGCGGCTGCTCGCGGAAACTTGAGCGCAGCCGGCAAAGCCCCCGAGCCCAGGAACGAGCCACGCCATGAGCGCCAGGAATCCCGCCATTGTCGAAGCCATCGCCGCCTTCATGGAGGCCCTTCGCTCCGCCCCGCCAAAACTCGCCGAATCTCGCCTCCTCAATACGGCCGACCGCGACCTTGCCGCCCTCCTCTCCGTCGCCGACGAAGCCTCCCGCGCGGAAGTCTTGCGCCTCCTCGGCCCGGCCAAATCGCGCCGCGTGTCGGAGGAACTCCTGCGCATGAGCCACGTCCGCCTTCCGCCGGAGACGGTCGAACGCTTGGCGCGGCACCTCGCCGTCCACGTCACCGGCGACAAGCCCCTCGGCCCCGCCTCCCGTTATTTTCGCCCGCACACGAACTGAGGCCGCACGCCACGCGGGGTCGGCGGCGCGCCGATTTGGAGGATTTGTGGGTATGCCACGAGAGATCAACGTTTTCATCGAAGCCGAACAAGGCTCCAGGGAACGTGGCGTGTATGGGAAAGACCGGGTCCTCCGCGACAGGCGCCGCCTTCTCGCGCCCTATCCATTCGCCTATGGCTTCATAGAGGGCACGACGGCGGAGGACGGCGACGGAGTGGACTGCTATATCGTCAGCGAGTCGGCGCTTCGGGAAGGCGAGATCGTCGGCTGCGTGCCGATCGGCCTCATCGAACAATTCGAGGGGGATGAGGTGGACCACAAGGTGATCGCGCGGCCGACGGGCGAGTCCTTGGTCCCGGGACGCGATGTCGAAGGCGAACTGCGGCGCTTTATCCTCGAGGTGTTCAAGGCCTATCCGGAGGTCCCGATCCTTCTGGGGAAATTGCTGCCTTCGGAAGCGGCGCGGGAACATGTACGGCGACACCGTGATCTTTGTGAACCCGCTGAGCCGCTTGACCCTTGACCCTTGACCCTTGACAAGGCCGTACATCGGCGCGATACTTGCAACCGGTTGCAGACATGAACGCCAAAAAGAAGCTGAACTCCATCGCCGAGCTCGCCGCCCTGGTGGGGGTCTCCAAATCGACCGTCTCCCGCGCCCTCGGCGGCTCCAGCCTCGTCAACGAGGAGACCAAGGCGCGCATACTCGCCGTCGCCCGCGAGTACGATTTTCAGCTCAATCTTCCCGCCCGCTACCTGAGCCTCGGCGCAAGCCGGACCATTGCCTTCGTGACGCAGGCCTGTTGCGATTTCGGCGACAAGCCCGACCTCTTCGGCCTCGAGATCATGGGCGGCGTCGCCGCCGGCCTCGACGAGCTCGGCTACGACATGCTCGCCCTCTACGTGGCCCCCGACGACGACGAGTGGATCGCGCGCTACTACGATTCCGGCGTCGTCGCCGGCTTCATCCTCATGACCTACGAGAACAAGCCCCGCCAGCTCGAGCTTCTCGCGGAGCGCGAGGCGCCCTTCATCACCCGGGGCCTCGGCGAAGGCAGATACTGCTCGGTCAACGGGGACAACCGCCGAGGCGGCGCCTTGGCCGCCGAACGCTTCCTTGGCCGCGGCCGCCGGCGTCCGGCCTTCATCGGCGGCCCGGCCGACGATCCCGAGGTGACCGAGCGCTTCGCCGGCTATCGCGGCGCCCTCACCGCGGCCGGCCTGGAGCTGCCGCCCGCCCGCGTCGCCTACGGCGACTTCTCGGAGGAATCCGGCGCTGCCGCGATGGACAGCCTCCTCAAGGCCGCGCCCGATCTCGACGCGGTCTTCGCCGCCAGCGATCTCATGGCCATCGCCGCGATGCGCCTTCTTGCCTCCAAGGGCCGCCGCGTGCCGCAGGACGTCGCCGTCATCGGCTACGACGACCTCCGGCTGGCCTCCTATGTCAGCCCCGCCCTCACGACGGTCAGCCAGAGCGTCACGCTGACCGGCAAGCTTCTGGCCCGCGACCTCGTCGCCTACCTACGCGGTGGCCAGGTCACGAACCGCGTCGTACCCGTGGAGCTCGTCGCCCGCGATTCAGCCTAGCCTTTTTTATACCCGCGCTTGCAACCGGTTGCAAGACGCCAACACCATACTGCGAGAAAGGAGCCATCCATGAACCCGACAAGCCTTCTTACAAGCGCCTATCGCGATTCCCCCCTTGAAGACTGGTACCCCGCGCCCTATCGCGAGCTCGCGGCCGAGTTGGCCTTTGACCGCGCCCGACGGCGCGCCCTGCTTCGCTATCCCCTCCTCCTCCTGCGCGCCCTGCGCCACGCCGGTCCAGCCACGTCGAACGACGCGGGAGGCGCAAGCGTGACGAGCGTGGCGGGCTTCGAGTCCGCAGAAGTCCTCGTCGGCCGCGTCGACGCGCGGGGTCGGCCGCGAGCCGGCCTCCCGCCCCTCCCTGCCGCGTTCCGGCCCGCGTGGCGCGCGCGCTACCTCGCGGCGGATCGGGAGGAAGGCGAGCCGCGCCTTGCCTTTTTCCGCGGCCCCGGCGGCCTCTATCTCCAGGGTGGCAGCGCCGCCCTCTTCGAGTACGAACTCGCCCTGGCGCGTGGCGCTCGGCCGCTGGCGTCGCCGCTGCCCTCGCCCCTCGCGTCGCCGCCGCCCTCGGCGCTGGCGACGCTGCCGCAAGATCCCTGCGGCGCAGGCGCCGCGCGCCGGGAATGCGTCCCCTCCAACGCCAGGCCCGCCTAGCCGCGCGCCGCGGCGCGGTGAAGGCTCCCTTCACCGCCTTTTGCGACGTTTGCCGGTAGAAGTCGGAGCCATCCTGTCGTAGTATCATCACTACATGACGAAGGAGCCTCCGATGCCCCAACAGCGCAGACGCCGTCCAGCCGCGGCACTGGCCTTCTGTATCGCCTTGGCCACCATGCCCACCGCCGCCCAGAGCCTCGACCGCGCGGCGCTGGAGCGGGGCGCGCAACCGACCGACATCCGCTATCTGGCGATGCCCTATGATCCGGCCCTCGCCTTCCCGGAGGCGGAGGATCCCCGCTTCGTCCCTCATGAGGCGGGCAAGCTCGTCGGCCAGCCCGAGTTGCGCCAGACCTACAGCCTGGCCGCCACCTTTTCCTTGGCGGAGCCGGGGCTCCCCGTCTCCCTCGTCCTGCCGCCATCGGACTATCCCTTCGCCGTCCGCCTCAACGGCGTGACCCTGGCCGAGATAGGCCTCCACCGCGAGCGCTATGTCTCCAACATCTTCAAGTCGACGGCCCTCCTCCTCCCGCCGGAACTCCTGAAGGCCGCGGGCCAGGCCAACTCGCTCCAGGTCGCCTTCTATCCCATGGCCGGCGACGAGGATTATCCCATCGAGTTTCCGCGCCTCATGACGCCGCTTCGCGCCGAGGGCACCGTCTTCCTCCGCAACTTCCTCCGCGTCGACATGGTGACCGCCTCCTCCTTCACCGCCCTCATCCTGGCGCTGTACTTCCTCTTCCTCGCCCTCTCGGGCCGGGAGCGCCAGTCCTACACCTTCTTTGCCCTTCTCTGCGTTTCCTTCGCCGTCGCCTATTTGGAAATCAGCCTCCAGACCTCGGCGCTCAACGAACTCCTCCTCAAGAAGGCCGCCAAGTCCGGCTTTATAGGCATGCTCGTCTTCTTTCCCGCCTTCGTCTTCTCCTTCACGGGCCGGCCGCGCGCCTGGCCCCGCCTCCTCCTCGGCTGGGCGGCCATCGGCGTGGCCGTCATCGCCGCCATCCTCCTCTCGCCTAGCAAGGTGGCGGTGGACCGGGTCTTCAGCCCGGCGATGACCTGGGCCTTCGTCGGCGGCATCGGCGGCAGTGTCGTCGTCCTGGCCCTCTCCGCCTTCA